>NZ_JBGTZB010000002.1:0-87115 GCF_041807825.1 Streptococcus sp. E24BD
ATATGTGTCTTTCTAATGAGTTGTTTAAGCACTTTTCATTGTAGGTCATATGGAACTTTTTTTCTACACTCAAAAGGCTCTATAATCTCCATGGTGGATTTACCCACTACAGTCTTATAGAGCCTCTTTTTTGTGAGAAAAATGATTATTTAATGAACTAAAAAAAGCAGGTACGAAGCCTGCTCCTTAAAGGATTGTAATAATGTTGTAAGAGATAGAATTGGGGAAGTAAGCCCAATCTTTTTTTGCTGGTTGCGGTAAACCATTTGTAGTCGTCTAGCTTATTTTGCCAAACCTTCCGCAATTTTTTCCAGATTCCATTTCATCATGGCGTAGTAAGAATCACCTTCTTGACCTTTTTCCGCTACTGAATCTGTGAAGATTTCAGAGTGAATAGGGATACCTGTGTCTTTAGAAACAGTCTCCATCGGACGACGGTCAACAGATGATTCGATGAAAAGGGATGGTACTTTTGATTTTCTAAGAGTTTCCACTAATGTTGTAATTTGTTCTGGTGTTCCTTCTTCTTCAGTATTGATTTCCCAGATATAAGCTGATGGGACGTTGTAGGATGCTGAGAAGTATTTAAAGGCACCTTCGCTGGTCACGATAAGTTTTTTCTCTGCTGGGATGGCAGCAAAAGTAGCTTTAGCAGTCTTGTCTAGTTCTGAGAGCTTAGCGACATAAGTGTCCAGATTCTTTTGGTAAGCCTCTTTGTTGTTTGGATCCTTATCCATCAATGTTTTAGCAATGTTTTGAGCATAGATGATGCCATTTTCAACATTGAGCCAAGCATGTGGGTCCTCTTTACCTTGTTGGTTTTGCCCTTCAAGGTAAATGACCTTAACGCCGTCACTAACAGCAAAGTAGTCTTTATTTTCAACCTTATTGGCAGTTTTGATCAGTTTAGTAAACCACGCATCACCACCAGTCTCAAGGTTTAGACCGTTGTAAAAGATGACATCAGCATCAGTTGTTTTTTGAATATCAGCTGCCAAAGGCTCGTATTCGTGTGGGTCTTGTCCAATCGGAACAATACTGTGTAAATCAACCAAATCTCCAGCGATATTTTTGGTCATGTCCGCTAAAATTGAATTGGTCACTACAACCTTTAGCTTACCGCTATCAGTTGATTGAGTTTGCCCGGTGTTTGGTGAGCAAGCCACCAAAAGCAAGGTAAAAGCTAGACTAAGATATCCAAGTAATTTTTTCATGTGTTCTTTCCTTTATTTCTAAAAAGTGTTTGTTTAGGTGATATAAAGAAAGAAGTAATGAAAATTAAAGTGGTAGTTAGCACAATACTTGATCCAACTGGTAGGTTAAAACTATAACCAAGAAAAATACCTAAGGCAGAAGAGAACATACCCAAGATAGAAGACAAAAGCAACATGCTTTTGAGACTGTTCGTAAATAAATAGGCTGTTGCTGCGGGGGTAATGAGCAAAGCAACAATCAAAATAGTACCGACACTCTGCATGGCGACCACAGCCACCAAGGTTAGGCAAATCATGAGTAAGTAGTGATAAAAACTTACCTTAATCCCCATAGACTGTGCCAAAACAGGGTCGAAAGAGGTCAATTTCAATGGTTTGAAGAAAACCACGATGATGGCAAGGACTGCTAGCGAAACGATAATAACTGCCCATTTGTCAGTATCCTGAACGGCTAAGACATTTCCAAATAGGATGTGAAATAAATCTGTTGAGCTTCGTGCTAGGCTTATTAAGATAATTCCAAGTGCCAAAAAAGCTGAAAAGATAATCCCAATCGCTGTATCACCTTTGAGTGTTGAATTCTCCTTAACAAAGGTGATGAGCACAGAAGCTAAAAGGCCAAACACTAAAGCTCCGATTAAATAGTTCAGTCCTAGTAGGTAAGAAATGGCTACTCCAGGCAGAACGGCATGAGAGATAGCGTCCCCCATTAAAGACATGGACCGTAGGATGATAAAGCAACCAACAATACCTGCCACAGCTCCTATGATGACAGCTGTGATTAAGGCATTTTGCAAAAACTGGTAAGAAGCGACAGCTTCGATAAAATGACTAAGCATGGCTCACCTCCTCATGACTGAAGAAAAGATCACCATAAGCCGCTTGAAGATTAGCAGGTGTGTATACATCAGACACCTTACCGTAAGCCACCAGTTTTTTGTTGAGAATAAGCAGATGGTCGAAATACTGCTTGACCTTACTCAAGTCATGATGAACCACCAAGATGGTTTTACCAGCGTTTTTCAGTTCCTTGAGGAGCTCGATAATAATGGCTTCGCTCACTGAATCAATGCCAACAAAGGGTTCATCTAAGAGGATAAAGTCTGCTTCCTGTACCAAACAACGCGCAATCAGCATTCGTTGAAACTGACCGCCTGATAAAGCTGAAATAGGACGCTTTGATAGTTCGGTGAGACCGACTTGACTGAGGACGTCATCAATTTTCTTCCAGTGTGAAGTCGTTAGGCTGTTGAATAACCCTAACTTTTTATAAAATCCCAGTGAGACACATTCCCGAACAGTCATCGGAAAGGTGACATCAATGTGACTTTTCTGTTCGACATAGGCGATTTTTTCGAGTGCAGCTACCCCCATCTGTCCGTCAATCGCCACATTCCCCTGAAAGGGGACAAAGCCTAGAATGGCCTTCATCAGTGTTGATTTGCCGGCACCATTAGGACCGATAATCCCAATAATGCCAGGCTGGTCAATCTGACACGTTAGACCGTCTAAGACCAGTTGGTCACCGTCGTAAGTAACGGTGAGATGTTCTATAATTATCATTACTAATCTCCTTATATAAAAGAGGTTGAATGCTGTTACATTCGTTCAAAAATTAATCAGTTAACAATAATTACAATCACCTTATTATCACACAATTTCACAAAAAAGTCAAGGATTTTCTGGAAAGTATCACTATAGTAGAGGGCTAAATCGTCAGAACAATAAAATCTGATGAGTTGTTAGTTTATAAACAAACTAAGAATAGCAGTTGGTGGATGTAAATTGGGAAAGTAAGTTCGCTGTAGTTGTCGTACTTGTTAGCTGAAATAGGTTGAGGTGTTTTGTAACTTAAAACGAAAAGACCAGGACTATTGTCCCAGTCTCCTTCATGTTAATGTTAGCATAGACTATTCAACTGTTTATCGACCGTACTTGATGCGGAGCATTCGCTCCTGCTTTTTGTCCAGCCTTAGCAAGATAACCACCTTATCAATGGACATATTGCTGTCGAGCAGGCGTTCAGCTGCCATCATCAGGCCGTTGTTGATGCCGAGCTCTAGAATTGGATTGCGTTTATCGTTGACATCGACGATAAATTTGTTATCAGGCAAATCAAACAGCACTTTGACTGCCCCATAAAGTTGTTCAAAACTGTCAATTTCTAAATCGAAAACGGGTGTCGTCCCCTTTTTTAACGTTCGTCCACGATGGTTGAACCACATGGAGCGCCAGCCCCCATTATGAGCTCCCATGACATCATTGTCATAGGAGTCTCCAACATAGAGAGTGGTTGCTGGGTTGAAGCCAAATTGCTGAGCAGCTAGGTTAAAAATCTCACGCTCAGGCTTTTGAAAGCCAGTCGCCTGACTCACGATAACACGCTTAGGCTCAACGTAGTCATAAAGTCCGAGTTTCTTAACTTTTTTCAGTTGGTGTTCTGTCGGGCCATTGGTGATAACGCCCATAGGCACACCTTTGGACTTGAGAAAATCTAGTGTCAGACGCATCTCGTCCAGCATGGTGATGTTATCTAACTCCCGCTCATAGACTTCCTGAAAGTGTGTACCAGTTGCTTCATCAATCTCAGGGTGCCCAAACTCCAACAGTGTTTCCTTGCAGCGCCAGAAGCGGAAGTATTCGACAGTCCACTCTCCAGCCATCACACGAGGAAAACCGATATCGGAATAGTGCCTAAATCGGATATAAGCAGGTTTTATCTGGCTCATATCAAAGTTTGGGAAGCATTTTTCCATAGCAATCCGATAAGGAGCCTGCTGGTCATAAATGGTATCATCTACATCAAATACAATCGCTGTAATCATTCATTATCCCCTTTAATTATGCTTCAAACATTATACTATTTTTCCTAAAAAAATTCAAACAAGCTCTGCTATTTTTCTGTCATGTGTCTGTTAAATACTGTAATGGACACTGTTAATGCAACAGCTCTTAATCAATCGAAAAGTCTGGTTTTACGAACCAATAAGCAGCTGTTTACAAAAAATGGTTAACTTGATGTGATATTCAAATCAGCCAATAATTTACAGAAGCAAGTCATATAAACATCTGTTTGTACAGGGCGTTTATTTAATTTTTAAGTTTGGTAGGTAGGTCTTAGAATGATGATAAGATGTTCAGCAAATTTTTGGTGTTTAATGAGTTTTTTGATATAATATAAATTGAGGTATGTTATGAAAAAAAGTCATCGTAAGAAAGCCTGGTCGGAGTTGACCATTTGGGATATTGGTTCAGTTGTTTTACAGACCGTTAGGATATTGTCTCATTTTTTATACATTATAGCCTTATTGTTTGGTATGATGGGGATTGGTACGGCATTTGGTTACCTGGCGAGTCAGATTGATCAGGCCAAAGTGCCAGAGGTTCAAAAGTTAGTCAAGCAAGTAGGGTCCTTCACACGGATTTCGCAGTTGACCTACTCTGATGGTAGCTTGATTGCTGCGATTGATACCGATTTATTGCGAACGCCTGTAGAGAGCTCTGCTATTTCTGACAATATTAAACACGCTATTGTCTCTACAGAAGATGAAAATTTCGCAACTCATAAAGGTGTTTTGCCAAAGGCAGTTTTGAGGGCGGCGCTGACGACGATTTTGAGCATCGGTGAGACTAGTGGTGGCTCAACCTTGACCCAGCAGTTGATTAAGCAACAGGTCTTGGGCGATGTGCCAACTTTTAAGCGGAAGTCGCAAGAAATGATTTATGCCTTAGAGTTGGAACGCCATATGGACAAGGACACTATTTTGACGAATTATCTCAATGTGTCGCCATTTGGTCGTAACAACCGAGGTCAAAATATTGCAGGTATAGAGGAGGCTGCTCAGGGGATTTTTGGGGTATCTGCTAAAGATTTGACGATTCCTCAGGCGGCATTTTTGGCGGGCTTACCACAGAGTCCGATTGTGTATTCCCCTTACACATCGGATGGCAATTTTAAGACACCCGATGATATGGCGATAGGAATCAAACGAGCTAAAAATGTGCTCTACAATATGTACCGTACGGGTGTTATTGATAAACCGGCTTATGATGATTATGTGGCATACGATATCACTCAGGATTTCAAGAAGCCAGAGGCGATTGAGGAGACCAACCACGGCTTTCTCTACTATACAGTCATGGAAGAGGCTGAGGACCTGCTTTACGACTATTTGCTCAAGCGGGATAACGTTTCTGATTTAGATAAAACAAGTGATGCTGTGCAAACTGCCTACCGTGAAAAAGCTAAAGAAGAATTGGCTTTAGGAGGCTACCATGTCACAACGACGATTCATAAAACGGTTCATCAGGCCATGCAGGACACGGTTGCTAATCTTGGACACCTCTTGGATGATGGGACAGGGCTTGTAGAAATAGGCAATGTCCTCATGGACAATCGAACTGGGGCGGTACTTGGTTTTGTTGGTGGTCGTAACTACGCTGATAACCAAAACAATCACGCCTTTGATACGAAACGGTCACCAGGTTCAACCATCAAATCACTCCTCCCTTACGGCATCGCTATTGATCAAGGATTGATTGGTAGCGCCAGTGTGCTATCTAACTATCCTGCTAATTTCTCTAGTGGTCAACCGATTTTGTATGTGGGTAGCAGAGGAACAGCAGCTGTCACTTTACAAAATGCTCTGGACATGTCTTACAATATCCCTGCTTTTTGGACCTATAAGCTCCTGAGGAAACGGGGTGTTGATGTTGAGGGTTACATGAGCAAGATGGGCTATGAATTTGATGACTACAGCATTGAGAGTTTGCCGATTGGTGGTGGTGCAGAAATGAGTGTTGCTCAACAGACCAATGGCTATCAGATGCTTGCTAATGGCGGTATTTATCATAAGAAACATGTTGTCCAAAAAATAACAGCAAACGATGGCACGGTAATCTATGAGTACGACGACAAAGGTGAGCGAATTTTCTCCCCTGCTGGAGCAGGGATTATGACCCATCTTTTACGTGGACCGCTAAGATCTGGTGCGACAACGGCATTTATCCGTGAAATTGGTGCTTTGAACCCTCAATTGCCAAACGGAGACTGGATTGGCAAAACAGGTACCAGTGATGAGAATGTGGATTCGTGGTTAATGGTTGGTACACCGGCAGTTACCCTGGGCACATGGGCTGGTCATGATGATAATTCACCTATGAGCAATATTTCAGGTCGCCACACTCATACTTATGTTGCTCGATTGGTCAATGCCATCCATCAGGCGGATCCGTCAATTTTAGGATTAGAACAGCGCTTCAATTTAGCGCCTGAGACCATATCATCTAGTGTTCTTACCTCCACTGGTATGCAAGCGGGCACGGTGATGGTCAATGGTCGACAGATTAGTGTAGGAGGCGCGACGACGGTTTCTTACTGGGCTAAAAACGGAGCACCTGTGACCACTAGTGATTTTATGGTGGGAGGGTCAGCTAGCGACCGCCAGCAGGCTTGGACAGCTATTGTAGGGGTTCAGACACCGAGCCCTAGCAGTGCGTCCAGCAACAGTGCCCCAAGCACATCCTCTAGTGCCACTAGTTCAGCACCAGAACCGCAAACTGAGGCAACAACTATAGGTCAATAAATTTGCCAAAAAAAGATAAATATGTTATAATTTTTAAGATATTTGTCGTTTGTTTTGGTTGAAATCTTGTCCAATCAAGACTAGCAGCAGTTAAATCAGAGCTTTTCAAGATTTAGCTGCTCTTTTTGTGCCTATTTTTAGGGAAAAATGGCTTTGTCATTAAAACTTAAAAATTCTGACATTTCATCGACCACGGCAAATAACCTACGCGACGTAGGCGGCGGTCAAACCGCCATCATGCAGTTAACTAAACTTGACCGTTCAGGTCATCGTATTCTTATGTACAAAGGAGTTTAACTTGGCAGGACATAACGTTCAGTACGGGAAACATCGGACCCGTCGTAGTTTTTCACGCATCAAGGAAGTACTTGACTTACCTAATTTGATCGAAATTCAGACAGATTCTTTTCAAGACTTTTTAAACACGGGCTTGAAGGAAGTCTTCGAAGATGTGCTTCCAGTATCTAACTTTACCGACACCATAGAGCTTGAGTTTGTTGGGTATGAGCTGAAAACTCCAAAATATAATTTGGAAGAGGCACGCTCTCACGATGCGAACTATTCAGCACCACTCTATGTGACTTTCCGTTTGATTAACAAGGAAACTGGCGAAATCAAGACTCAAGAGGTCTTCTTTGGTGAATTCCCATTGATGACCGAGATGGGGACTTTTATCATCAATGGTGCAGAGCGCATTATCGTTTCTCAGTTGGTGCGGTCACCCGGTGTTTACTTTAATGACAAGGTTGACAAAAATGGGAAAGTCGGTTACGGATCAACAGTTATTCCAAACCGCGGGGCTTGGTTGGAGCTAGAAACTGACTCTAAAGATATCGCCTATACGCGTATTGACCGCACAAGGAAGATTCCATTTACGACGTTGGTGCGTGCTTTGGGCTTCTCTGGTGATGATGAAATTATAGACATTTTCGGTGACAGCGATTTAATTCGTAACACGATTGAGAAAGATATCCATAAAAATCCAGCCGATGCTCGTACAGAAGAGGCGCTTAAAGAAATTTATGAGCGCCTACGTCCAGGTGAACCAAAAACGGCTGAAAGTTCAAGAGCTCTCTTAATTGCTCGCTTCTTTGACTACAAGCGTTATGATTTGGCAGCTGTTGGTCGCTACAAGATGAACAAGAAGCTAAATGTTAAGACGCGTTTGCTTAACCAAGTCATTGCTGAAAACCTCGTTGACCCTGAAACGGGGGAGATTTTGGTGGCATCTGGTAACTTGATGACCCGCGAGGTGATCGATGGTATCGCAGAACACTTGGATGGGGATCTTAACAAATTTGTCTATACGCCAAATGATTTTGCTGTGCTAACTGAACCGATCCTCTTACAGAAATTCAAGGTCGTGTCCCCTATTGATCCAGATCGTGTGGTAACGATTGTCGGCAACGCCAATCCAGAAGACAAGGTGCGTGCCTTGACCCCAGCAGACATTTTAGCAGAGATGAGTTACTTCCTCAACTTGGCAGAAGGTATTGGCAAGGTGGACGACATTGACCACTTGGGTAACCGTCGTATCCGTGCGGTTGGTGAGCTCCTAGCGAACCAGTTCCGTGTCGGATTATCACGGATGGAGCGCAATGTGCGCGAGCGGATGTCTGCTCAGGATAACGAGGCTCTCACACCACAACAAATCATTAATATCCGCCCTGTGACCGCTGCGGTCAAAGAGTTCTTTGGTTCTTCCCAGCTCTCACAGTTCATGGATCAGCATAACCCGCTGTCTGAACTTTCCCACAAACGCCGTCTATCAGCCCTTGGTCCTGGTGGTTTGACGCGTGACCGCGCGGGTTACGAGGTACGGGACGTACACTACACCCACTATGGTCGGATGTGTCCGATTGAGACGCCAGAAGGTCCAAACATTGGGTTGATCAACAACTTGTCTTCGTTTGGACGTCTTAACCGTTATGGTTTTATCCAAACACCGTATCGTAAGGTTGACCGTGCAACTGGTCAGGTCACCAATGATATCTTCTGGCTGACAGCTGATGAAGAAGATGAGTTCACTGTTGCGCAGGCTAATTCTCGTCTCAATGACGACAATACTTTTGCAGAAGAAGTTGTCATGGGACGTCATCAAGGTAACAACCAAGAATTCCCAGCAGACATTGTTGACTTCGTTGATGTGTCTCCGAAGCAGGTTGTTGCTGTGGCGACAGCATGTATTCCGTTCCTTGAAAACGATGACTCCAACCGTGCTCTGATGGGAGCTAACATGCAACGTCAGGCCGTTCCTCTGATTGACCCTAAAGCCCCTTATGTGGGAACAGGGATGGAATACCAGGCAGCCCACGACTCTGGGGCAGCTGTCATCGCCCAACATGATGGTAAAGTTGTCTATTCTGATGCAGATAAGGTTGAGGTTCGTCGTAACGATGGTAGCCTTGACGTTTACAAAATTACCAAATTCCGCCGTTCAAACTCAGGAACAGCCTATAACCAACGAACCTTGGTTAAGGTGGGTGACTTGGTTGAAAAAGGGGACTTCATCGCTGATGGTCCTTCTATGGAAAATGGCGAGATGGCGCTTGGTCAAAACCCAATCGTTGCCTACATGACCTGGGAAGGTTATAACTTCGAAGATGCGGTCATCATGAGTGAACGCTTGGTCAAAGAGGATGTTTATACCTCTGTCCATTTGGAAGAATATGAAAGTGAAACTCGTGATACCAAGTTAGGCCCTGAAGAGATTACTCGCGAGATTCCAAACGTCGGTGAAGATGCTCTTCGTGATCTTGATGAAGTCGGGATTATTCGTATTGGTGCTGAAGTTAAAGAGGGCGATATTCTCGTTGGTAAGGTAACACCGAAAGGTGAAAAAGACCTCTCAGCTGAGGAGCGTCTCCTCCATGCTATCTTTGGAGACAAGTCACGTGAAGTGCGCGATACCTCTCTACGTGTACCGCACGGTGGTGATGGTGTTGTTCGCGATGTTAAAATCTTTACTCGTGCCAACGGTGATGAACTGCCATCTGGCGTTAATAAACTAGTACGTGTCTACATCGCTCAGAAGCGTAAAATCAAAGTGGGTGATAAGATGGCGGGACGTCACGGGAACAAAGGTGTCGTATCGCGTATTGTTCCAGTTGAGGATATGCCATACCTGCCAGATGGAACACCAGTTGACATCATGCTCAACCCGCTCGGGGTACCATCACGGATGAACATCGGTCAGGTTATGGAACTTCACCTCGGAATGGCGGCTAAAAACCTAGGTATCCACATTGCGACCCCAGTCTTTGACGGAGCGACTTCAGAAGATCTCTGGTCAACTGTTAAAGAAGCTGGCATGGATAGCGATGCTAAGACTGTTCTCTACGACGGAAGGACAGGTGAGCCGTTTGATAACCGTGTCTCAGTTGGGGTCATGTATATGATCAAACTCCACCACATGGTTGACGACAAGCTCCATGCCCGTTCAGTTGGTCCATACTCACTGGTTACCCAGCAACCGCTCGGTGGTAAAGCTCAGTTCGGTGGTCAGCGTTTTGGTGAGATGGAAGTTTGGGCGCTGGAAGCTTATGGTGCATCAAATGTCCTTCAAGAAATCTTGACCTACAAGTCAGATGATGTGACGGGTCGTCTCAAAGCCTATGAAGCCATCACTAAAGGTAAGCCAATTCCAAAACCAGGCGTGCCAGAATCCTTCCGCGTTCTTGTTAAAGAATTGCAGTCACTTGGTCTTGACATGCGTGTCCTTGATGAGGATGATAATGAAGTCGAACTTCGTGATTTGGACGAGGGTGAAGATGATGACGTGATGCACGTTGATGACCTTGAAAAAGCTCGTGAGCGTCAAGCACGTGAAGCAGAAGCCTTTGCTCGTGAATTGGCAGAACAAGAAGGTAAGACAACGGAACAGGTTGACGAAGAAGCTGAAGAAGATGAGGCAGCATTAGAAAATTAATAATAAGAAGCTGACTAGGCGGCCCTCGCCTAGTCCAAACTTCTTGCGAGTTGAGAAGGACATTAGTGTATGAGAAGTGTTTTAGTGCCACTAGTTGTTTGTGCCATATTGCAGTCCTTGTTGTACTTGAAAAATAAAAAGGCACCAATCAATCAACGAGAGGTCAAGGTGGTGAAAAAGTTCAAGAAGTATAACCTCCTAACCTTGTTCCCACGTTCACGTTGCTTTTTGGTTCTCGAAGACAGCAGTGGGCATCACTGGACTCAAGACATTTCAAAAGAGCTCTATGACCAGCTTGTTGAGGGTCAACAAGGCTTATTAGTCACCAAAGGCTCACAGCTAATTTCCTTTGAAACAAGATAAATTTCCCTTATTCTTTTGTATAGCAGAAATTAAGAAAGGTAAAATGTAGTGGTTGACGTAAATCGTTTTAAAAGTATGCAAATCACTCTGGCATCACCCAGCAAGGTTCGTTCATGGTCCTATGGTGAAGTGAAAAAGCCAGAAACTATCAACTACCGAACCCTAAAACCAGAGCGCGAAGGTCTCTTTGATGAGGTCATTTTTGGACCGACCAAAGACTGGGAGTGTGCGTGTGGCAAATACAAACGTATTCGTTACAAGGGCATTGTCTGTGACCGCTGTGGTGTTGAAGTCACTCGTGCCAAGGTCCGTCGTGAACGCATGGGACACATTGAACTCAAGGCGCCGATTTCTCACATCTGGTATTTTAAAGGTATCCCATCTCGGATGGGCTTGACCTTGGATATGAGCCCACGTGCGCTGGAAGAGGTGATCTATTTTGCGGCCTATGTGGTTATCGATCCGATGGAAACACCGCTTGAGCACAAATCTCTTTTGACCGAACGCGAATACCGTGAAAAACTCATGGAGTACGGTCACGGCTCTTTCGTGGCAAAAATGGGGGCAGAAGCCATCCAAGACTTGCTCAAGCAAGTGGATTTGCCAACTGAAATTGCTGCTCTAAAGGAAGAGCTAAAATCAGCAACAGGGCAAAAACGTGTGAAAATCGTTCGTCGTTTGGATGTGCTGGATGCTTTCCACAAGTCTGGTAACAAGCCAGAATGGATGATCCTTAACATCCTGCCAGTTATTCCACCAGATTTGCGCCCAATGGTGCAGCTGGATGGTGGTCGTTTTGCGGCCTCTGACCTCAATGACCTTTACCGTCGTGTTATCAACCGTAACAACCGCTTGGCTCGTCTTTTGGAGCTTCATGCCCCAGGCATCATTGTTCAGAACGAAAAACGGATGTTGCAAGAGGCGATTGATGCTTTGATTGATAACGGTCGACGTGGTCGTCCAATCACAGGACCTGGTAGCCGTCCGCTCAAATCGCTCAGCCACATGCTCAAGGGTAAACAAGGGCGTTTCCGTCAAAACTTGCTTGGTAAGCGGGTTGACTTCTCAGGGCGTTCCGTTATCGCTGTTGGACCAAACTTGAAGATGTACCAATGTGGTGTCCCACGTGAGATGGCGATTGAACTCTTCAAACCATTCGTCATGCGAGAAATCGTTGCTCGTGACTTGGCTGGAAACGTCAAGGCGGCAAAACGTATGGTGGAACGTGGGGATGAGCGCATCTGGGATATTTTGGAAGAGGTTATCAAAGAACACCCAGTGCTCCTTAACCGCGCACCGACCCTTCACCGTTTGGGAATTCAGGCCTTTGAGCCTGTCCTAATCGACGGACGTGCGCTTCGTCTGCACCCGTTGGTGTGTGAGGCTTACAACGCCGACTTTGACGGTGACCAGATGGCTATTCACGTGCCATTATCTGAAGAAGCACAGGCAGAAGCTCGTCTCCTGATGTTGGCGGCGGAACACATCCTCAACCCGAAAGATGGTAAACCAGTTGTAACGCCATCTCAGGACATGGTTCTTGGTAACTATTATTTGACCATGGAAGACGAGGGGCGCGAAGGTGAAGGCATGGTATTCAAGGACTATGATGAGGCTGTTATGGCTTGGCGAAATGGTGTTGTGCACCTGCACAGCCGTGTTGGTATCGCTGTTGATAGTATGCCTGATAAGCCTTGGACAGATGACCAGCGTCATAAGATTCTGATGACAACTGTTGGGAAAATCATCTTTAACAAAGTTATCCCAGATGACCTGCCTTATCTGCAAGAGCCAACGATGGCTAACCTGACTGATGGGACACCAGATAAGTACTTCCTGGAATCTGGTCAAGATATTAAAGCTGTCATTAAAGCTCTGCCATTGAACCAACCATTTAAAAAGAAAAATCTGGGGCATATCATTGCAGAGACTTTCAAACGCTTGAGAACGACAGAAACGTCTGCCTTCCTTGACCGCTTGAAAGACTTGGGTTACCATCATTCTACCCTTGCTGGCTTGACGGTTGGTGTGGCGGATATTCCTGTCATTGACAACAAGCAAGAGATTATCGAACAAGCGCACGACCGAGTGGAGCAGCTTAATTTGGCCTTCCGTCGTGGTTTGATGACCGATACGGATCGTTATATCGCTGTTACGACGACTTGGCGTGAGGCCAAGGAAGCTCTGGAAAAACGCTTGGTTGAAACCCAAGATCCGAAGAACCCAATCGTTATGATGATGGACTCTGGAGCTCGTGGTAACATCTCAAACTTCTCCCAGTTGGCCGGTATGCGTGGTCTGATGGCGGCGCCAAACGGTCGTATCATGGAATTGCCAATCCTGTCTAACTTCCGTGAGGGTCTGTCGGTACTCGAGATGTT
This sequence comes from Streptococcus sp. E24BD, assembly GCF_041807825.1. NCBI lineage: Bacteria > Bacillati > Bacillota > Bacilli > Lactobacillales > Streptococcaceae > Streptococcus > Streptococcus sp. E24BD. The sequence continues at coordinate 13,472 of NZ_JBGTZB010000002.1, forward strand.
CTTCTCTACCCACGGTGCTCGTAAGGGGATGACCGATACCGCCCTCAAGACTGCGGACTCAGGTTACCTGACTCGCCGTCTGGTTGATGTGGCGCAGGATGTTATCATTCGTGAGGATGACTGTGGAACTGATCGTGGCTTGACCATCACAGCCATTACCAATGGTAAGGAAGTGACCGAGACCCTTCAAGAACGTCTGGCTGGTCGTTACACCAAGAAAACAGTTAAGCATCCTGAAACAGGTGCGGTTATCATCGGTCCTAATCAGTTGATTACGGAAGCTAAGGCGGCTGAAATCAGCCAAGCTGGTGTTGAAGAAGTCACCATTCGTTCCGTCTTTACATGTAACACCCGTCACGGTGTCTGCCGTCATTGTTACGGTATCAACTTGGCGACTGGTGATGCGGTTGAAGTTGGTGAAGCAGTTGGTACTATCGCCGCTCAATCCATCGGTGAGCCTGGTACCCAGTTGACCATGCGGACCTTCCACACGGGTGGTGTGGCCTCAAACACCGACATCACCCAAGGTTTGCCACGTATCCAAGAAATCTTTGAAGCCCGTAACCCTAAAGGGGAAGCGGTCATCACCGAAGTTAAAGGTGAGGTGGTACAAATCGATGAGGACGCTAGCACTCGGACCAAGAAGGTTTACGTCAAAGGGCAGACTGGCATGGGTGAGTACCAAGTACCGTTCACTGCTCGTCTGACAGTCAACGAAGGTGACTTTGTCAACCGTGGTCAAGCGCTGACAGAAGGATCCATCCAGCCAAAACGCTTGTTAGAAGTCCGTGATACCCTTTCTGTAGAGACCTATCTCCTTGCAGAAGTACAAAAAGTTTACCGTAGCCAAGGGGTAGAAATCGGTGATAAACACGTTGAGGTGATGGTGCGTCAAATGCTCCGCAAAGTACGTGTCATGGATCCAGGGGATACAGACCTTCTGCCTGGTACTCTTATGGACATCGCAGACTTTACTGATGCCAATGCGGAGTACGTGATTGCTGGACAAATCCCAGCGACCGCTCGTCCTGTGCTGATGGGAATTACCAAAGCCTCTCTGGAGACTAATTCCTTCCTTTCTGCCGCATCCTTCCAAGAGACAACTCGTGTCCTCACTGATGCCGCCATCCGTGGTAAACGTGACCACTTGCTGGGTCTCAAGGAGAATGTTATCATCGGTAAGACCATTCCAGCTGGTACTGGTATGTTCCGTTATCGCAACATTGAACCTCAAGCAGTCAACGATATCGAAATCTTAGAAGATATTGCACCAGTTGAGGTTACCGAAACTGTTTCAGAATAGTTCTGACAAAACTTATCTTGCTTAGGCAAGATAGGTTTTTGTTTTCTAGTGTTTAGGGGTATTTTATGTTATAATAAAACAAATAAAGCCATCAAGGAGGGGACTATGCGTTGTCCGAAATGCCATTGCACCAAATCAAGTGTTGTCGATAGTCGTCAAGCGGAAGAAGGCACAGCCATCCGTCGTCGCAGGTCTTGCGATGAGTGTCAAAATCGGTTCACAACTTTTGAGCGATTGGAAGAAATACCCTTGTTGGTGATAAAAAAAGATGGGACGCGAGAAGAGTTTTCCCGGGATAAGATTTTTAACGGTATTTTGCGTAGTGCCCAGAAACGCCCTGTCTCTAGCGCTGACCTGGAGGGCGTTGTTGACCGCATCGAGCAGTCTTTGCGTCAGACCTTTGAACGTGAGGTCCCCTCGACCCATATCGGCAATCTTGTCATGGATGAGCTGGCAGAATTAGACGAAATCACCTACGTTCGTTTCGCCTCTGTTTACCGGAGCTTTAAGGACGTTGACGAGATTGAGGAATTATTGCAACAGATTACTAAGAGGGTTCGTAGCAAGAAGGGACGGCGTTCCGATGAAGCCTAACGATACCTTCTCCTATCTAAAAAATAACTGTGTCTACCCTGATCAGGCTAGTTTGTTACAACTTTATCAGCCACTTATGGGTGCAGACGCTTATTTGGTGTACAATTATCTGGTTCATTTTTTTGATAATGGCAGAGCAATGCACCCTTTTACCGAACTGCTTAACCACTTGCAGTTTGGATTTGACCGTTTACGGACTGCTTTTGATAAACTGGGGGCTTTAGGCTTAATCAAGTTTTATCAACACTATCAAACCTATTTGATCAAGCTTAACAGCCCCTTGGATAGGGAAAGTTTTCTGAATAATGCTGTTTATCGTAGCCTGCTAAGCAGCTATATCGGGGAAGTTGCTGTGGAAGATTTACAAATGACCTTGCCAGTCGAGGCCGTTGATCAGACCAAACGTTTTTCAGAAGTATTTTCTGATCGCGGAGAAGTCTACCATCATCCCAAACAAGCTGATATTAACTTTGATCTCGAGCATTTCAAGCAGCTGATGAGACGAGATGGTCTCTATTTTGACAATGAACAAACGGATGTCTTAGGTCTTTATCATTTTGCTGAGGAGAATGGTCTGACCTGGTTTGATACTTATCAGTTAGCCAAAGCCACAGCAGTTAAGGGTCAACTATCACTGGTTCGCTTGCGTGCTAAGCAGGAACAGCAAGAGCAACCGAGTCAGAGTACTGGTCTAACTCGTGAGGAACAAGCTGCTCTAAAAACGGCGCAAAGCCATGCTCCAGAAGTTTACCTGTCTACCTTGAAAAAAATGAGAAAGGCGATGGTCACCGATCAGGAGCGTCAGTTGCTACGCGAATTGGCACAGATGGGCTTTTTGGATGATGTGATCAATCTCATGGTGCTATACACCTTACAACGCACCAAGTCTGCTAATCTTAACAAGGTTTATTTGATGAAGATTGCCAATGATTTTTCCTATAAGGGCATCAAAACAGGAGAGCAAGCTCTGCTTTATTGGCAACAAAAGCCACAGTCATCCGCTAAACCAAAGGCCGGCAGCAACCATCAAACCAATGTGCCGATCTGGAGTCATCAAGACTATAAAACGGAGTCCAGTCAAGAAGAACAAGAGCAACTAGAAGAGCTAAAACGTCAGATGTTGGGACAATCAGGAAGGGAGGAATAAGATGAAAAAAATTGGAGACACCTTATCAAGTAAGATGCCAAAATTTTTGCAAGACCAAGAACAGGTCTTACAGGATGTTCTGGCTCATCCTGATGTCGCTAACTTTATCGTGACTCATCAGCTGGATCGGGCAACGATTGAACGAAGCCTGCCCAAATTCAACCAGTACCGCCAAGAAAAAGAGCGTTTCATCAGCCAATCACCAGACTATTTAGCCAAAGGTTATGAGCCAATTTTGGTGATGAATGAGGGCTATGCTGATGTGACCTATCGTGAAACAAAAGAACTGATCCATCGTCAGCAACAAGTAGAGGCAACAGACCGTATCAAGCTTATCAATCTCCCAAAATCCTATCAGTACATCAGTTTTTCAGATATTGATTTTAGTGATCCTAACCGTATTACGTTATTGGCAGAGCTGAGTCAGTTCTTGCAAGCTTATCCAAATGTTCAAAAAGGCATTTATCTTTACGGGAATATGGGAGTAGGGAAATCCTTCTTGCTAGCTGGTTTAGCTAGAGAATTGTCCGTTCAAAAAGGTGTGGCAGTGACTATGCTTCACTACCCTACCTTTGTGGTTGATGTCAAAAATGCCATCTCGACAAGCTCTGTTAAGGAGAAAATTGATGATGTCAAGGCTGCTCCCGTTCTGATATTAGATGATATCGGTGCGGAAACTTCAACCAGCTGGGTGCGTGATGACGTCTTACAGGTCATTTTGCAATACCGTATGCTGGAGGAATTGCCGACTTTTTTTACGTCCAATTACAGTTTAGAGGATTTAGAGAAAAAATTAGCTCAAAGTAAGCAAGGGGATGAAACTTGGCAGGCCAAACGAGTTTTGGAACGAATTCGTGCCGTGGCTAAGGAGCTCCATCTTTTGGGGAAAAATCGACGCTAGAAAGTGAGAACACATGGCTTTACCAACCGTCGCCATCGTCGGGCGCCCTAATGTAGGAAAATCGACGTTATTTAATCGTATCGCAGGGGAGCGAATTTCCATCGTTGAAGACGTGGAAGGTGTGACGCGTGACCGTATTTACACGACAGCTGACTGGCTCAACCGCAAATTTTCCATTATTGATACAGGCGGTATTGACGATGTTGATGCGCCATTCATGGAGCAAATCAAGCACCAAGCAGATATTGCTATGACGGAGGCTGATGTTATCGTCTTTGTTGTGTCAGGTAAAGAAGGTGTGACTGATGCCGATGAGTATGTCGCCCGTATCCTCTACAAGACCAATAAGCCTGTTATCTTAGCAGTTAACAAGGTTGACAACCCCGAGATGCGAAGCGAGATTTACGATTTCTACTCACTGGGTCTGGGTGATCCCTACCCTGTGTCGTCTGTCCACGGGATTGGGACAGGTGACGTCTTGGATGCCATCGTGGACAATCTGCCCGCAGAAGAAGTTGAGGAAAATCCAGATATCATCAAATTCAGCCTGATTGGCCGTCCAAATGTCGGCAAGTCAAGTCTAATTAACGCTATTTTGGGAGAAGACCGTGTGATTGCTAGCCCGATTGCAGGGACAACGCGCGATGCTATTGACACTAGCTTTACCGATAGCGAGGGGCAAGAGTACATCATGATTGATACCGCAGGTCTGCGCAAATCTGGTAAGGTCTACGAGAATACGGAGAAATACTCTGTCATGCGCTCCATGCGGGCCATTGACCGCTCAGATGTTGTCTTGCTCGTCATCAATGCCGAAGAAGGCATTCGTGAGTACGACAAGCGGATTGCTGGCTTTGCCCATGAGGCAGGAAAAGGTCTCATCATCGTGGTGAACAAGTGGGACACCTTGGAAAAAGACAACCACACCGTTAGTCAGTGGGAGGCCGATATTCGAGATAACTTCCAGTTCCTATCTTATGCACCGATTATCTTTGTGTCAGCCGTGACCAAGCAACGCCTGCACAAGTTACCAGAGCTGATTAAGCGGATTTCTGAAAGCCAGAACATGCGTATCCCATCTGCAGTGCTTAACGATGTCATCATGGATGCTGTTGCGATCAATCCGACACCTACCGACAAGGGCAAACGACTGAAAATCTTTTACGCCACCCAAGTGACGGTCAAGCCACCGACCTTCGTTGTTTTTGTCAACGAGGAAGAACTCATGCACTTCTCTTATATGCGCTTCTTAGAAAACCAAATCCGCGCCGCTTTCAAGTTTGAAGGAACCCCAATCCATCTGATTGCACGTAAGCGGCAGTAGCCGAGAAAGGGAAATAAGATGAAAAGTAAGGTTATCATTTTGGCTTGTGGCTTGATTTTGTTGACTGCCTGTGGGAACAAGCAAACAGAGACGACGTCAACAGCTAAATCGTCAGCCTCGTCAACCACAGTGTCTAAAGTAGCAGACAGTCAAAAAGCTCAGGATCAATCATCGTCTAACAGCTCTGCCATGTCCCAAGAGAGCCCAAAAAGTTCTCAAGAAAATACCCCTGTCTCTGAAGACAAGCCTGAGACTGAAACAGCTGCTTCTCAAGCAGCAAGCACTCCATCAACGGGTTTTTACCACAGTGTTCGTGGTAAATATGGCGATGTGATCATTGTCAATAAGAAACACCCTTTGGCAGCCGATTATAATCCTGGTGAAGATGGGGTAGCTGGTGCTGCCTTTAGGGAGCTTTTGGGCGCCATGCGAGCAGCAGGTTTTAGTGTGTCGGACAATTACAGCGGATTTAGAAGTTATGATTATCAAGCCAGCCTCTATCAGAGCTATGTTAATCAAGATGGACAAGCCGCTGCTGACCGTTATTCGGCTAGACCAGGCTACAGTGAACACCAGACAGGTTTGGCTTTTGATGTTTTAGATGCTTCAGGGCAGCTTCTGGAAGAGCCTGCTGCTAGTCAATGGTTGGCAAACAATGCTCACCACTATGGTTTTGTGGTGCGCTATTTGCCAGGCAAGGAGAATATCACAGGTTATATGGCTGAGAGCTGGCATGTTCGCTACATCGGTCAGGAAGCCACCGAAGTTTACCAATCAGGCCTAACCCTAGAAGAGTATTACGGGGTTGAAGGCGGTGACTATTAAGTCATTGTTGCTGTCGACCACTTGGCAATCATCTCAACATTAAAAAAATGTCAAAAAAGCTTGACAAACGAGAAAAAAAGGCATAGAATAATAAAAAATAAATCAAGGAGGAAAAAGGTATGTTAACTAACCGCACGATCACCGTCGCAGCAGCATTTTACTATGGCTACTTTAGATAGTGTTTGTGTTTATGCCAGGCATAGATGCAAACAGACCAAACAGTTGTTTGTATCTATGGGGTCATGGCTATTTGAGTTGTTTGTCCACATAGATGAAAAAATCTAAGTGGACAGGCCTACCTGTTTTGTATGTTTTATACAATCCTCGGTTAACCACTTAGAATTTTCTAAGTGGTTTTCTGTTGTGCTTAATGAATAGAAAGAGGAAAATGATGTTTTTTAAGTCCTTAAAAATGTTCGTCGTTATGAGTTTTGGAGCGGTTGTCTTAGCTGCTTGTGGGAAAATGACAGATGATAAAGTGAAGCTGGGGATTATCCAGTATGCTGAACATCCTGCCCTCGATGCGGCGCGTGAAGGCTTTTTAGAAGCCCTACAAGAAGCTGGTTACACAGAAGGAGATAACCTCAAGGTAACCTTGCAAAATGCTCAGGCTGATCAGAGTAATCTCCAAACGATGGTTGAGAAACTGGCTGGGCAAAATGATCTCCATCTTGCCATTGCCACGCCTGCTGCTCAAAGTCTGTTGACTGTCGATGATAGCACACCTGCTCTATTTACCGCAGTCACTGACCCTGTAGCAGCTGGTTTGGTCAAGAGCTTGGAGCAACCTGGCGGCAATATGACGGGGTCGACAGATGCTCTAGATGTGGCTAAACAAGTTGAACTACTCACCAAACTGTTTCCAACAGCCAAAAAAATCGGCATCTTTTATAATTCCAGTGAGGTGAACTCAGAATCGCAGGCTAAGGTGGCAAAAAAAGCCTTAGAACAACAAGGTTTAGAAGTTATTGAAAAAACCGTGACCAGCACCAATGATGTGCAACAGGTGATGAGTCAGCTGGCAACTCAAGTTGATGCCATCTACCTCCCAACAGATAATACAGTTGCTTCAACCATTGCTACGATAGGTGATGTCTTAAGAGAAGCAAAGGTTCCTGCTCTTGGTAGTGATGAAGCGGTGTTAGAAGGTGTTTTATTGACCTCAGGAGTTGATTTTAAAGCTGTTGGAAAACAAGCTGGAGAATTAGCGGTGCAGATTTTAAAAGGGGAAAAGCCTTCTGAATTAAGCGTTAAAAGCCCAGATGCTACTAGTATTGCAGTTAATGAAGATATGGCAAAATTACTTGGGCTTAACCCAGAAACAATTAAACAGATAGGAAAAGAAAAATAATGAAAGATTTAGTCAAGTATTTGAGCATTGGTTTGTTAGCAGTGACCCTGGCAGCTTGTCAGCAGACGGATAGTAGTTCCTCATCAGGAAAGACTGTTAAAGTCGGCATTCTCCAATATGTCGAGCATGAGTCTTTGACAGCAGCCCGTCAGGGATTTGAAACAGAATTAGAACAGCAGGGTTACACGATCGAGTGGGATTATCAAAATGCCCAAGGGGATCAATCACAACTTCAGACCGTATCTGAGCGACTGGTTGCAGATAGTGATTTGGTACTTGGTATCGCAACTCCTGCGGCTCAGTCTTTGGCTCTAGCAAGCACAGAGACGCCGATTTTGTTTACGGCTGTGACGGATCCTGCATCGGCAGACTTAGTTGAGAGTTTGGAAAAACCTGGCGGTCTTTTGACTGGTACGAGTGACCAAGCACCGATTGGTAAGCAAGTTGAGCTCATCAAACAAGCTCTGCCATCTGCTAAAAAAGTCGGTATCCTCTATACCACCAATGAATCCAATTCGGAAGTTCAGGTCAAACAAGCAGAAGCAGCCCTTAAAGCAGCAGGTTACACCGTCGATAAAAAAGGTATTTCAAGCACCAATGATGTTCAGGATGCAGCGAGTAGCTTAATGTCAACAGTTGATGTGGTTTTTGTGCCGACAGATAACACAATTGCATCAACCATGGCGCTGTTGGGGCAATTATCCATTGAGAAGAAGGTACCGATTGTTGGGGGTTCTATTGATATGGTGAAAGTCGGTGGACTTCTCACCTACGGAACGGATTACCAAAAACTAGGTGCTCAAACCGCTCGTCAAGCGGTTAAAATCCTATCTGGGGAACAACCTGCTCGTCTGTCAGTTGAGTTACCTGAGCATTTAGAACTCTATGTCAATCAGGATATGGCCGACAAGCTGGACCTTGACCTTTCAGCTCTTACGACTAACTAAATCTTAGAAAGAAGGCTTTTTGATGTCACTTATCTTATCAACAATTTCACAGGGATTACTCTGGGCGGTTATGGTTATTGGTGTTTATCTGACCTTTCGTATTTTGGACATCGCTGATTTAACCGCTGAAGGGACTTACCCACTTGGCGGCGCAATTTGTGCCATTGCGATTGTCAATGGTGTCGACCCTATTCTGGCCACCTTGCTCGCTGCTGTTGGCGGTGCATTAGCTGGTGTGGTAGCAGGTTTATTACATACCAAGATGAAGCTACCTAGCCTTTTAACTGGTATTGTCGTTCTGACTGGTCTGTATTCGGTTAATCTCAAGGTTCTAGGCAAGGCTAATCTAGCTCTTCTTCAGCAGGAAACGTTGGTCAGTCGCCTGCGAGAATTTGGTCTAGACAAGACAGGAGCAGTGATGGTGATTGGCTTGATGACCCTAAGCATTATCCTAACTGGTCTTATTGGTTTGCTTCATACAGAACTTGGTTTAGCTTTACGGTCGACAGGGGACAATATTCCGATGAGTGCGGCGAATGGTATCAACACGGATAACATGAAAATTATTGCTTATGCCCTGTCAAATGGCTTGATTGCCTTATGTGGTGCGCTGTTGGCACAGAATAATGGCTATGCAGACATCAATTCAGGTGTTGGGACGATTGTTATCGGTCTAGCCTCTATTATCATCGCAGAAGTGTTAATTCGTCATTTAACCTTGGGTTGGCGTCTGGTTTCTATCGTTGTTGGTGCGGTGATTTATCGTCTGATTTTGCTGGCTATTCTCTCTTTGCCAGGTGTTGATGCAGATATGGTCAAGCTCTTTTCAGCGGGCTTACTAGCGGTGGTGCTGTATGTGCCAGAAGTCCAAGATAAGCTAAAACTGAGACAGCCTCGTGTAAGATAGGAGAATGAGATGACACAACTTGTAGAATTAAGAGCAATCCATAAAACCTTTGAAGCAGGAACAATCAATGAAAACCATGTCTTGAGAGGCCTTAATTTAACCGCAGAAGAGGGCGATTTTATCACCGTAATTGGAGGAAATGGGGCAGGCAAATCAACCTTAATGAACTGTCTGGCAGGCACATTACCCATTGATCAGGGGGATATCCTACTTGGTGGTAAAAGCATTAAGGATTTGCCTGTCGCTAAGCGGGCAAAAATGATTAGTCGGGTCTTTCAAGACCCTAAGATGGGTACAGCTTCTCGTCTAACCATTGAGGAGAATATGGCTATCGCCTACAAACGCGGTCAAGCTAGAGGGCTGACTAAGGGGGTTAAACAGAGCCAGCGCGAGCTATTTCGCCAAGAATTAGCAGAGCTAGGTCTAGGGTTAGAATATCGCCTCAAGGTCGACACGGCATTTCTATCAGGCGGTCAGAGGCAAGCGCTCACTCTGGTGATGGCTGCCTTGGTTAAACCACAGCTCCTTTTGCTGGATGAGCACACAGCTGCCCTTGATCCTAAGACCAGCGATATGGTGATGCAACTGACGGATAAGATTGTGACAGGCCACCGATTGACGACCCTGATGATTACCCATAACATGGAACACGCTATTCGCTATGGCAATCGCTTGATCATGCTTCATCAAGGGAACATTGTGGTGGATATTTCTGGTCAGGAAAAAGAAAAGCTGACAGTTTCAGATTTGCTGGAGCTTTTCCACAAAAATAGTGGTGAACGTCTGGCTAGCGATGAGCTCGTTTTAAGTTAAGCTGAAAAGTGTGAACAAACGTGTTGGATTATCTTTTGAGTAGCTGTCTGGTGGTTGGTCAAAGGTAGGTCATGCAAATCAAGCACAGCTTTAACCGCTAGTCTGTAAAGCTTTGATAGCTTATTCCAACGGAGTGACTGCGCGTGAGTCACTCGTCAGATAGGATTAGGAGAGGCTGGGGAGAATCCTGGCTTCTTTATTTTATTACCGTCAATTAACCAAGACGCAGTGGCTGAGTACCTCTGATGTGCTGAGTTCATTAACTTATTCAACTGTGTCGGTCTGGAATACACCTTATTGAATGAACGGTTGCTTTTCACTTTTTATTTTCGGCAATCAGAACTGATCAAATGAATTGAAAAAGACACTACATAGTGATAAAATAATACTCATCATATAACGAAGGAGTTTATGCATGAAACAGATTGAGTTAGGTATTTCAACATTTGGCGACACGTCTGAACTGGTTGGCACAGGAAAGCCCTTGGCTCATGACCAGCGCCTGCGTGATTTAGTTGAGGAGATTGAATTAGCTGATCAGGTTGGTCTTGATTTTTATGGCATTGGGGAGCATCATCGAGAAGATTTTGCGGTTTCTGCACCAGAGATTGTTCTTGCTGCTGGTGCGGTTAAGACCAAGCGCATTCGCTTGAGTTCTGCGGTGACCGTTTTGTCCTCTATTGATCCTATTCGCCTTTACCAGCAGTATGCTACCATTGATGCGTTGTCAAATGGCAGAGCAGAGATTATGGCTGGTCGAGGATCATTTACAGAAAGTTTTCCGCTATTTGGCTATGATTTGAAAGATTATGAAGAACTGTTCGACGAAAAATTGGAGATGCTTTTAGCGATTAAAGACTCTACCTATCTGAATTGGACAGGAAAGCATACCCAAACCGTTGATAACAAGCCAGTTTTACCTCGTGCTGTGCAAAAAGACTTTCCGATTTGGGTAGCGACTGGCGGTAATGCGGCTTCGACTGTCAAAATTGCAGAAAAAGGTTTACCGATTGCTTACGTGATTATCGGTGGCAATCCCAGAGCCTTCAAACAACTAACCAAAGCTTATCGAGAGATTGGTCAGCAAGCAGGGCATGATAGTGATCGGTTAAAAATTGCTGCCCATTCGTGGGGATGGTTGGCTGAAACAACAGAACAAGCTGTCGAAGATTATTTCCTACCGACTAAAATTGCTTCCGATAATATTGGGCGGACACGTCCTTACTGGCGACCACTGACTCGTGAGTATTATGACAGTGCAGTTGGACCAGATGGCGCCATGTTTGTCGGTGATGCCGATACCGTGGCTGAGAAGATGATTCGCCTGATTGAGGATTTGGACCTAGATCGCTTTATGCTACACTTGCCAATTGGTTCTATGCCATATGCTGAGACCTTAAAGGCAATCAGGATTTATGATGAACAGGTTGCACCAAAGGTACGTGCTTATTTTGCTGGGAAAGCGTAAATGAATCTACCAGTACAAATGAGTATGGAGGAACTAATAGTCACCCCTTATCATTTAACGACATCAGGATTTCAGCATCATTGACAGTCACTCGTTAAATTTTAGTTAATGCATAAAACACTTGTGACAACTGACGTGACGAGTGTTTTTTAGTTGCCACTCGTCATCACCTGATGCTTTTTTCTTTTATCTTTTAATGTGATATAATATCCACCCCTCCCCGAGCAGTCCATTTGCTATTAGTTTACGAGCGAGCTCATCCTTGCTCGTTTTATAATTCTCCGATGAATCGGTAATGAAGTTCAATCGTGACTTGCCGATTTTTTCCTCGTCCAATCGGCTGCTGGACAATAATCTTATCAATCAACTCATTTACTAGATGTGGCGTGAGGGTTTCAAGTTTTGTATATTTTCGGATAGTCGTCAAGAAGTTGTCGATGTTCTCTGCAGATTCGGTTTGGGTGTTCAAAACATTTCGAAGCTCCGCAACTTTGCTATTAAGCTCTGCCTGCTCACTTTCACAGCTATCCGCTAACTTTCGAAATCGCTCCTCGCTAATTTCGTCCAGAAGTTGCTTTTCGTAGAGTTTTTGGATAATCATATCCAGCTCTTTTGCTCGATTTTCAGCCTGATTTAATTGCTTTCGAAGTCCGTCCTGCTTTTGATGTTCTCGAATATCAAAGCGAGATTTTAGCTTTTCGAGCAATTTTTCTTCATCTAACTGAATAGAAGCAATCAGTTGCTGGAGGTCGTTAAGAACAAGCTCTTCCAAAATTTCCTTGCGGAGATAATGCGAACCCGAACAGCTATCGCCAGCTCGGTGAAAGTGACAACACTTGTAATGGTCGAGGTTGGTGTCGGCTTTTTGTTGCGGACAAAAACTCAACTTATGCCCGTTTTCGCAAAAGACCAAACCTGCGAAAAGATTTCCGTGACCAGGCTTGTTTTTCCAGTCATATCGGCGAGCAATTCGTTTGTGGCTCATCATCTTACGAACCGTTTCGAAATCTTCTTTTGAGATAATCGCTTCGTGCGTGTCTGGAAAAATCAGCCAATCCTCCCAAAAACACCACAGAAACGGCGACACTATGCGGATAAAATCCAACCCGAAGCGAATAGCGATGCGAACGCCAAAAGCAAGTAAAAACAGCTGAGTTTACTCAACCGTTTGATTAGTTATTTTATTTTGATATATCTACTGCCATGATTTTAGCAGTTTGCCTCAAGACTTCTGAGATAATTCGTGACGAGTCTTCATCTGTCCGTTGGCTGATTTGATTGAACAAATCTCGTGCTTCGGTTGAATTTTCGAGTTGGCAGGTATAACGTAATTTTCTATGTTCTCCAAGATTATGAATTGCTTCAAAGGTACCTGAGTTTATCAATTGGTTCCAATCCATGTCAAAATTTTGAAAATGACTCAATTCTACAATATCTCCAGCTTTAAGCTCGAGATATGTTTGGCGATAAATATCTTTCAGGTTTTCTAAACTCTTCAGTCCAGTAAATTGATGTTTTGGTTGCTTTTCCATAAAATTCTCCTTTCGAGTTAGGTTGTTGCTCTCAGAGGATAACTCTCTTTGAGAAAAAAGTCCAGTATTTTTTTGAAAAAATAAAGCTCAATAAGCGATAGGAAGATAATGATAACGGCTTCAATCTGTGCTATAATAGAAGTATAAAATTTAATAAAGCCGAAGGGTATACCCTTCCTTAGTTATATTCATAACTAAGGAATCCTATCAGCCCTTCACAAATTTTCAGCTGAAAGGGAGACCGAAAGATGAAGCAAGAACTAGAGCGACTTCTGGCACAAAATGACACCTTTATGGTGGAAGGTGTGCTTAATAAAAACAAACTGGCTGAGCTGGCGAGACAGTACAATCCTGAACTCCTCAATCTCTTGATGAGTGATGAGAGAATTTCCCAGCATTTCTTTTCCGCACTTGAGAATGGCGTTCTCGTCTTTAAGAAAGACGTCTTTTTGCAGTTTTTGAACAATAAGGAATTTCTTCCTGACAGCTTTACAGCCTATAAGACTAAAATAGGTCTGGCAACTGGTGACAAGTACCTGTCTGAAAATCAAGACGTTGTTCTTAACTTCCCTTATAAGGATTGCGTGTTGGAGGGAGGACAGACTAAGGAGGATGCCAAGCGTCAGGAGATTTTCTTTAATGAAACACTTGCACCAACAGAAATCAATCGTCTTTTGGACGACAAGGTCTTGACCAACTTCAAACGCTTTGATGAGAGCGGTGAGACAGCAGTCGGCGACTTGAAAGAAACAGATAACCTCATCATCAAAGGGAATAATCTGATAGCCCTCCATAGTCTCAAGAAACGTTTTGCAGGGAAAGTGAAATTGATTTATATTGACCCGCCGTATTATTTCGACAAAGAGAAAAATGAGGATACTTTTGCATATAATTCTAATTTTAAGCTATCGACTTGGTTGACTTTTATGAAAAATCGCTTAGAGGTGGCAAGAGAGCTTTTGTCAGAAGATGGTGCAATTTTTGCCCAAATTAGTGATGATGGTGTAGCAGAACTTCACTTGTTATTAAAAGAGGTTTTTAACAAGCCTGGTCAAAACAATTTTATTAATAAAATTACAATAAAAACCAAATCTCCCTCTGGTTTTGCAAGTGTCAATCCAGGAGTGTTTGAGACGGCAGAATATATCTTATCGTTTGCCAAAGACAAATCGAAATGGAAATATAATCCTCAATATGTTCGTTCTGATTACGATACTAATTACAATCTCTACATAACTAATAAAAACGAAGAGCATTCGAAATGGCAAATTGAGAATATTGGTGAATATGTTGCAAAAAAACAGGGTTACGAAAATAAGAGAGTAGCTATCAAAGAATTAGGTCGTGCGTTTTTTGATAATTTAGTGGCGGATTTTGCACTGGAAAATTCAGATGCTGTATTTCGCTATACAACTATCAACGACAATGCAAGTTATATCTTGACTGAATTAAGAGATGTATCGAAAAGAGAGCCGAATACCATCTTTTTCCAAGCTAGAAGTGATAATTATGATGTTTATGTTAAAAATGGTCAAGAGATAGCTTTCTATTCTAAAAAGATTAGAGAAATTGATAGCGAACGGGTTCCAAGTATTCAGTTGTCAAATATCTGGTCGGATATCCCTTACGAAGGTATTGCTAAAGAAGGTGGCGTGACATTAAAAGGTGGGAAAAAGCCTGAAAAACTCATTCGTCGTATTGTAGAGTTAGCTACGAATACAGGTGATTTAGTGATGGACTACCATCTTGGCTCAGGAACTACGGCGGCTGTAGCTCATAAATTAGAACGGCAATATATCGGACTTGAACAACTGGATTATGGTGAAAATGATAGTGTAGCACGCCTATGTAGGGTAATTAAGGGAGATAAAACAGGCATCTCTAAGGCTGTCAACTGGACTGGTGGCGGTAGCTTTGTTTACGCTGAACTCAAAAATGACGCTCAAGATTTCAAAAATGCTATCCTTGAAGCGACGACAACGGAAGAATTGCTGGAACTCTTCGAAACGGCGAAGAAATCTTCGTTCCTCTCCTATCGTATCGACCCGAAAAAGCTGAAGAAAGCTGAATTTGAAAAATTGAGTCTGGCTGAGCAGAAGCAGATGCTGACCGAAATCATTGACAATAACAACCTTTATGTCAACTACAGCGATATGGCGGATAGTAGCTTTGCGATTTCTCCAGAGGAGCAGGCACTTAACCACGCCTTTTATGGTAAAAAACGGGAGGATTAGGCGATGAATGACAAGCAGTTTCTCCATGAGATTTACGACAGTGCTAGCCAGAATGGGTTCAAGGACTTTAAGGCGGATATTTCAGACTATATCACGAAAAACCTGGCTTTCCCGCTTCGACCTTATCAAAAAGAGGCGATTGGACGCTATCTGTATTACAAGGACGACGCCCAGCATCGAACAACTCCAGAGCAAATCCTCTACAACATGGCGACAGGGTCAGGAAAAACGCTCCTGATGGCGGCAGTCCTGCTTGAGAAGTTCAAGCAAGGCGAGCGGAATTTCATTTTCTTTGTCAACAACGATAATATTTTGACAAAAACAAGGGATAACTTCTTGGCGAATGGGTCTGGCAAGTACCTTTTCGCTGAGAAAATCGTGATTGATAGCCAGGTTGTGGCGGTGCGTGAGGTGACGGATTTTTCGGATATCCGTGAGGATAGCATCAATATTGTCTTTACCACCATTCAAAAACTCCATCAAGACCTCAATACCCCACGAGAAAACCGCCTGTCTTATGAGCAGTTTGCGGATATTTCGGTGGTTCTCTTGGCGGATGAGGCTCATCACCTTAACGCTGGATTGAGCAAGGCTGAAAAAGACGAGAACACCAGCTGGACGAGTACGATTGAGGCGATTCAGCGAACAGCGAAACGCTCAAGTATCTTCGAGTTTACAGCGACGATTGACCTTAATAACGCCGCAATCGCCCAAAAATATCGCCAGAGCTTGATTTTTAAGTATGACCTGAAGGAATTTCGACTCGATAAATTCTCCAAGGATGTTCTGTTTCATCTGGTGGATGGCGAGGTGGATAATCGAATGTTGCAGGCAATCATTATTAGCCAGTACCGTAAAAAAGTCGCCCTCAAACACGGCATCAACCTTAAGCCCTTGGTGATGTTTAAGTCGCAGAAAATTGCGGAGAGTAAGGGGAATCAGGATGCTTTTTCGACACTCTTGGATTCTTTGTCGGCTGAGAAAATCGCAGAGCAACGCCAGCTCGTTGGGGATGCGGATGAAAAAAATAGTATTCTCCGCAAGGCATTCAATTTCTTTGAGTATGCTGATATTTCGGATGCGGACTTGGTTGCTGAGTTGCAGGAAGATTTTCGAGCGGAACGACTCCTTCTTATTGACGGTAAAAATAAAACCAAGGATAACCTGACGACGATTAACACCTTGGAGCGTCCCGATAATGAAATTCGAGCGATTTTTGCCGTGGATATGCTTAACGAGGGATGGGATGTCCTAAACCTTTTCGACATTGTCCGCCTCTACGACACCCGTGACGGAAAAACAACAAAAAATGGCTGGAAACCTGGTGTAACCACCAACGCCGAAAAGCAGTTGATTGGTCGTGGTGCTCGCTACTATCCTTTCGTCATTGACGGCAATCTCGACGAAAAGTACACCCGAAAATTCGACGACAACGAAAGCAAAGAGCTCCGTGTTATCGAGCAGTTGCATTATCATTCGGCGAACAACCCTCGCTATATTTCAGAGCTCAAGCAGGTTTTGCGAGAGTCTGGTATTTTTGACGACCAGGGGCTGGTGGAGCGAGAACTACACTTGAAACCATCTTTCATCAAAACTCGAACCTACACTGATGGTGTTGTTTGGGTTAACAAACGCCTTTCTTATGAAGAGCTTGTCGAACAACGACAGGAAAGTCTTTTTGATACAAACTTCGTTCCAGCGTTCCATGAGGTAAAATTGCCGACGCAGGGTGTGCGTGACCTCGAGGCTTTCGATGCGACAGAATATGTAGCGAAAAGTTTGAATGCCCTCGATTTTCGACTTGGCAAGGAAATTGGCAGGAATATCATTCGAGCGGCAATCAACCGCAACAAGAAGTTTTCGTTTGAAAATGTCAGAAAAGCCTTTGTCGGTCTCGCAAACTTGACAGGTTTTATGGAAATGCTTGAAGAGGTTGACCTGCGAGTGGAGTGCCAATACCAACTGGCAACTGATTTGACGCCGGACGACAAGCTCTATATTGTTGAGCATCTGCTTCATTATATAGAAAAAGACCTTGTGGCGACGAAGGAACGCTACTATGGCTCGCAGAAATTTGAGAGTGTTCCAATTCAGGCTGTTTTCGAAGAGAAGATTGTCCGAAAATACACCATCAATAAAAATAGTGATTCGGAGTTTGGGCTTTCGCAAAAAGATAACGGCGAAACGAAAATTTTCGAAGATTTGGACGGACTGGACTGGTATGCCTATGACGATAACTTCGGTACTAGCGAAGAAAAGTATCTTGTCCGTACTATCAAAGGCTTGATGTCAGACCTCCAAGAAAAGTGGACGGATATATACCTTCTTCGAAATGAAAAAGCTGTGAAGATTTATAGTTTCGATAAGGGGCAAGCTTTCGAACCTGATTTCCTTATGTTTGCGAATGACAAGAAAACAGGAAATGTTTCATGGCAGATTTTCATTGAGCCAAAAGGAAGTCAATTTTTGGATTCGGATAACACTTTCAAAAACAGCAAGGAAGGCTGGAAACAGGAATTCTTGCGTCAAATTTCTAACCGTGATGAGGCGAGGACGCTTGTGGACGATGAGCGGTATCGAATTGTCGGATTGCCATTTTATAACGATGCGATAAGCAAGGAAGAGGTTAAGGCGGAACTTAGAAAGCTATAGAGGGAAGTTAATATGGCTAAAAAAATTGATTTTCATATCCATACAGTTGCAAGTATAAAAGATTCAGATTTTACTTTTTCATTAGATTGGCTAAAAAAATATGCAGAGACTACGGAATTAGACGCTATAGCAATAACGAATCACGATTTATTTGATGAGGGTAATTTTAGAGAAATTTCAGAGGCCTTACCTGATATAAAAATTTATCCTGGCATTGAGCTCGCTTTGGATATTGGGCATGTAAACATAGTCTTTCCACGTGATTGTATTGGCGAATTATCCTCGTTTTCTCAGTGGTTATCTACAGTTCATCAAACCAACACTGACCATATAACTTGTGAGGAGTTGTGCGACAATTTATCTTGTTGGAATCAGGGGATTTATATATTCGAACTTGGCAAAAGTAAAGGTGTTAAGGAAATTCCTGATATTTTTAATGACGTTATATGTGTAGGTGGTGTCCCTAATCAGTTAAGATTTAATATTGCAAAAAATAATCCTGACAGTATCGCACCTTGTTTATTTAGTGATGCCCATGCAACAGAACAAGACTCGGATAATAATCGAAATGACATAGTAAAACTTCAAAACAAACAAACCTACTTGCAGATTGACTCCTGTGAATTTGAAGATATAAAAAGATGTTTGCGAGATAAGAGTAAAATCAGCATAAGTAAAGAAAATTTAAAAGATGTGATTAGTGTCGATGGCGTAAATATATCGTCAGGACTGAATCTAGTAGTTGGAAAACGAGGTACCGGTAAGACTCATTTCCTCAATAGAATAAAGGATTCTATCGAAGATGAATGTTATGAAATAAAACAATTCGAAACCGCTAGAGCTGATGAATATATAGAACAGCAAAGGAGAGAGCAGGGTCTAACAGCGATTTCTGAATGGCAGGAGAGATATGTAAATGAATTCTCAAAAATTAAATCTTATATTCAAGATGCTGACACAGAATTAAACGATATCGAAAACTTCCTTACAGATGTTAAAAGATTTGCTAACGAAATAGCAAAGAGTCAGTCTAGTCAAAAGTATTCACTATTTAAAGAAACTGAATTTGAGCTATCAAATATCGAATATATAAGAAATGCACTCATGAATATTATAGAGGTCATCGAGAAAGATGAAATCTGGATACATCTATCGAGTGCCGATCAAAAGAAAAATAATTTTATTGAAGTTTACTCAGAGCTTAGAGATATCTACTTGAAATATAAACGAGAAAATGAACTAAAGCAAAAAGTTAATGAGGTTATGAGAGACGTTAAAGATACCGTCACAGCTCGAACTGGAATTTCGAATATTCAGGAATGTAGTATAAATAAAGTTATTCATAAGCATCAACTTGAGAAAAAAATTGACGATTTCTTGAAGTGTATCACTGTTGAAACTCCAATAAAAAATGAGCGTCTGCATGGCTATCAAATACAAGTAAATTTAGTTCCATATCAGTCCGCTACTCAATTTCAGAAAGAAATTGGAACTAAGGAGGCTGTAAATAATGATTTGATAAAAGCTTATAATGAAAAAGATTTTATCACTTTTTTAAATAATTTAAGGCAAAAAAGTTTTTACAACGAAGCAAACTTTGCTGAATATTTAGTTAGAAAAGAGGTTAAACTTCTTGATTCGGAGGGCACCCCTGCATCTGGAGGTCAGGCTGTTGGCTTTGCCTTGATGATGAGATTGAATGAAGCAAAGAACAAGCCTGTTATTTTGATAGATGAACCAGAATCCTCTTTAGATAATGCCTATATAAAAACCGAGTTAAATAAAGCACTTAAAAAACTTGCTGAAAATAGTATGGTAGTTGTAATAACCCATAATTCTACATTAGGAGCATTACTAGAACCCGACTATTTAATTGTTACGTCAAAAAGTGATAATGGGGAATATTCTATTATGTCAGGGGAATTTAGTTCCAGCAAAATAAGGGATGCTGAGGGCATTGAGGAGAAAAGTTATAACAAATTTGTTGAAGCAATGGAGTCTGGAATAGAGTCATACACTAAAAAAGGAGTTGTATATGAAAATCTTAACAATTAATCAAGAATGTAACTTTTTAATAAATGAAAAAGAGGTAAAACCTGAAGATTTATCAAAACAAGATTTATTAGATTTGTTTAATGCAATCTATGATTTAGGTGATATCAATTTACTTCAAATTCCAGAGGATACTGAAATTAATAAGATAAAAAATCCAGTAGAAAAAGAAATAGTTAATCAGATTATTCAAAAAGTACAAGAATTTAAGGACAATCTTAATCAAATAAAGCAAGACATCGAGTCGACATTCCCAAGTCTTGAAACTGAATAGTGATTCTATATAAAAAATAATCATAGTATATTGTAACTATGATTATTTTTAGGGTTAAAGGCGTTGTATGTTAGTTTGCCATCTTGGACTGCTGCTCGAACTATGCTATAATAGTCCTATGGAACAGAAAGAAAAAATTGCTCACACCCTGAGTGTGAGCCCAACACAAGTTGAAACAGTCCTTGTCTTGACGGCAGAAGGCAACACCATTCCTTTTATCGCTCGTTACCGCAAGGAAGCAACAGGTAACCTTGATGAAGTTGCCATCAAAGCTATTGTGGATTTAGACAAGAGTTTGACGGCATTGATGGAACGCCAAGCAACTGTACTAGGTAAAATAGCTGAGCAAGGAAAATTAACAGAAGAGCTAAAAGCTGCCATCGAGCAGGCGACAAAGTTATCAGAAGTCGAGGAACTTTATGCTCCTTATAAAGAAAAGCGCCGTACCAAGGCAACACAAGCCAGGGAAGCAGGTCTATTCCCCTTGGCGCGTCTCATCTTGCAGAATGTTGGTGATTTGAGTCAACAGGCGGCAACTTTTGTCAGCGAACAATACCCAACTGCTAAGGAAGCTATAGCAGGAGCTTGTGATATTTTAATTGAAGCTTTGGCTGATGATCACAGGGTTAGGTCATGGGTTTACAATGAGGTCTGGCGCTATGGGCAGTTAACCTCAGAGCTTAAAGATGAAAAAGCTGATGAGAAAAAAGTCTTTCAAATTTATTATGATTTTATAGAACCTATCAATAAATTGCATGGGTATCGGGTTCTAGCGCTCAATAGGGCTGACAAACTAGGAATCCTCAAACTCAGTTTTGTCCATAACGTGGACAAAATGATCCGTTTTTTAGCGGCTCGCTTCAAGGAAAAGAACCAGTACATCGACCAGATTATCCAATCAGCCCTCAAGAAAAAAATTCTACCTGCTATTGAACGACGCATCTGGTCAGAACTCCTCGAAATGGCAGAAGATGGGGCTATACAGCTCTTTTCAACCAATCTCCGTCAGTTGCTTTTAATTCCTCCTCTCAAAGGGAAAATGGTTTTGGGCTTTGACCCTGCTTTTCGGACAGGGGCAAAATTAGCAGTAGTGGACCAGACAGGTAAGCTCCTAGAGACTCAGGTGATTTATCCCGTTAAGCCTGCTAGCAAGGCTCAAATTACAGAAGCTAAAGCCGAGCTGAGGCAGCTTATTGAGGCGTTTGCGATAGAGATTATTGCGATTGGGAATGGCACAGCTAGTCGAGAAAGTGAAGCATTTGTGGCAGAAGTGCTGGCAGACTACCGTGATGTTTCCTATGTCATCGTCAACGAGAGCGGTGCCTCTGTTTACTCTGCTTCCGAACAAGCGCGAGCAGAGTTTCCAGACTTGACTGTGGAGAAGCGCTCGGCTATTTCCATCGCCAGACGTCTCCAAGACCCGCTGGCTGAGTTAGTTAAAATTGACCCTAAATCCATCGGTGTCGGCCAGTACCAGCATGATGTCAGCCAGAAGAAATTAGCAGAGCATCTGGATTTTGTGGTGGAGACGGTGGTGAACCAAGTCGGTGTTAATGTCAATACAGCAAGTAGTGCCTTGTTATCTCATGTTTCTGGTCTGAGCAAGACGATTTCAGATAACATTGTTGCTTACCGTGAAGAAAACGGGCTCATCAGGAGCCGGACTGAGTTGAAAAAAGTGCCTCGTTTGGGTGCAAAAGCCTTTGAACAGGCCGCTGGCTTTTTGCGTATTCCAGAGAGTAATAACATTTTGGATAATACTGGCGTTCACCCAGAGAGCTACCCTGCTGTGAAAGCCT
This sequence comes from Streptococcus sp. E24BD, assembly GCF_041807825.1. Taxonomy (NCBI): domain Bacteria; kingdom Bacillati; phylum Bacillota; class Bacilli; order Lactobacillales; family Streptococcaceae; genus Streptococcus; species Streptococcus sp. E24BD. The sequence goes on from NZ_JBGTZB010000002.1 coordinate 35,595, forward strand.
TGCTCGACAAGCAAGACATTTCTCAGCTGGATGAGCTTGCTCAAGTGAAACTCAAGCGTTTATCGATTGCAGAGACTGCGCATGAATTGGGTATCGGTGAAGCGACGCTAACGGACATTATTGCTGATCTGCTCAAGCCAGGTCGCGATTTGCGTGAGGAATTTGCAGCACCAATTCTCCGTCAAGATGTCCTAGAGCTCTCTGACTTGACTATTGGACATGAGCTTGAAGGCACGGTTCGAAATGTGGTCGACTTTGGTGCTTTTGTTGATATTGGTCTTCATGAGGATGGGCTCATCCATATTTCACAAATGAGCCATCAGTTTATCAAGCATCCGAGTGAGAAGGTTTCGGTGGGAGACATTGTGACGGTATGGGTTTCTAGGATTGACCAGGATCGTCAAAAGGTTAATCTGTCCTTGGTGCCACTCGATGAACTTAGATGATTATGTTCGGCAAGTGTCGCTAGAAGACTTTGGTCTTCCTTTTCGCCACAAGGCTGTGTGGAATAACCGATTGAGGAGCACAGGTGGTCGCTTCTTTCCAAATGATGGGCATTTGGACTTCAATCTCAAGGTTCTAGAAGAACATGGCGAAGCTGTTTTTCGGAAAATCGTCAGGCATGAGCTCTGCCATTATCACCTGTATCATGCTAAAAAGGGCTATCGGCATAGAGATAAAGATTTTAAGGACTTGCTGAAGCAGGTGGACGGGCTAAGATTTGTCCCATCAAGCAGGCAAGCAACTTATCATTACAGTTGCCGAGCTTGCGGGACGATTTACTCAAGGCAGCGGCGAATCAATCAAACCAAGTACCGTTGCGGCAAATGTTTAGGGCAGCTAGACTTGAATTTGTAAAATCAGTCTTATGACCGATGTTTTTTCGACAAACCTCGGTTATACTAGACTTATCATCACATGAGGAGGTCAGTCATGACAACAGAATTTTATAAACTTCGTCGGCAAAAAGCCGTTTCGGGAGTCCTAGCCGGTCTGTCTGATCGTTTTGGTTGGGATTTGTCCTTGGTACGTGTGCTGTTTATGTTAGCTATTTTCTTTACGAATATACCGGGAATTCTGATTTATTTCATCCTGGCATTTGTTCTTCCATATAAAGAAGATTTGCTTGAAGAGCAGTATGGCACAGGTCCTCGCAAAGTCAAACAAGCCAAGCCTGTCAAAGATGACAACGACGGCTGGTTTTGGTAAATTTTTAGCGAATGTTAATCTGGCTAATAACAGGATAGCCGATATCAAGAAACCACCGATTAGTTAAAATGACTAATCGGTGGTTTTGTTGTTTTGTCAGATTACGATGGCAGAGACGGATAAGTAAACAAGTGCTTAGATTGATTGCTTTTTCAGAATACCATCATCGCAAAAATCAACCCAGCTGTCGAGTTGTCAAAGCAAGCAAAGCCATGAATGAAGAATATTACTTTGACAACAATATCTCGCCTTACAGCATCTTCACTGTGAATATTTTATCCGACTATTAAACAAAAACCCTCGCTTGGAAATCCAAAAGCGAGGGGTGAACTTGCTGTGGTGCCTGAAATTTTATTCACTTTACAAATTCTTCATTGTAGGGAATAAGAGCACATCACGGATAGTTGTCGTGTCCGTCAAGAGCATGCAGAGGCGGTCGATGCCGATACCGAGTCCACCTGTTGGTGGCATACCGTACTCCAGTGCTTCAACATAGTCATAGTCAATACCTGTTGCCTCATCATCACCTAGGTCCTTAGCTGCTGCCTGTGCTTTGAAGCGCTCCAACTGGTCAATCGGGTCATTGAGCTCGGTAAAGGCGTTGCCGTACTCCTTGGTCATGATAAAGAGCTCAAAGCGGTCAGTGAAACGAGGATCCTCGTCATTTTTCTTGGCCAATGGTGATACAGCGACGGGGTGACCGTAAACAAAGGTTGGCTGGATTAGGGTATCTTCCACAAATTCCTCAAAGAAGGCGTTGATGATATGCCCAACCTCAGTGTAGTGTTTTTCAACTGGGACATGTTTTTCCTTAGCAATAGCTGTTGCCTCTTCCAAAGTCATGTCTTGCCAGAAGTCCACGCCTGTTTGCTCCTTGATGGCATCCACCATGTGTACTCGTTTGAAGGGTTCGTGAAGCTTGATTTCCGTCCCCTGATAGATGACAGGCGCATCACCTTTGACACTCTTCGCCACATGTTGGATAATGCCCTCGGTCAAGTCCATGATATCTTGATAGTCGGCATAAGCTTGGTAAACCTCAATCATAGTAAACTCAGGGTTATGCGTAGCGTCCATACCTTCGTTACGGAAAATCCGCCCGATTTCATAGACCTTCTCCATGCCACCAACAATAAGGCGTTTTAAGTGTAATTCAAGTGCGATACGTAAAACCATATCAATATTTTGAGCATTATGGTGGGTGATAAATGGCCGAGCAGCTGCCCCACCTGCCTCATTGTGGAGGACAGGGGTCTCCACTTCTAGGAAGCCCAGACCGTCTAAATAGCGACGGATTTCAGAAATGACTTTTGAGCGGGTGATGAAGCGGTCAAAGCTCTCACGATTAGAAATCAAGTCCAGATGGCGCTTACGGTAGATGGTTTCGATGTCTGTTAAGCCGTGGAATTTCTCAGGCAGAGGACGCAGGGCTTTAGACAGGTGGGTTAGTTTGGTCGCATGGAGCGACAGCTCACCAACGTTGGTCTTGAAGACAGTTCCCTCAATGCCAAGGAAGTCGCCCAAGTCAGCTTTTTTGAAAATCTCATAGGCCTCTTCGCCGACATCGTCCTTACGGACATAAATCTGAATTTGCCCCTCACGGTCTTGGAGATGGGCAAAGCCAGCCTTACCTTTACCACGCTTGGTCATGAGACGGCCAGCAATTACCGCTGTTGCACCGAGTTCCTCTAATTCTTCCTTGCTCTTCTCGTCAAACTCAGCCTTCAACTCTGCGGAATTAGCCGTGCGTTCAAAGCGTTTCCCAAATGGATCAATTCCTGCCTCAATCAAGGCCTGCAATTTCTCACGACGAACCAACTGCTGGTCGTTTAATTCTTCCAAATGTGACATAGTGTCCTCCAAAAATTGTCTTTACCTTTAATTTTAACACAAATTTAGCCGGATAGCACGATTTTTGATGAAAAATAGTAGAGCTGATGCAACTCGATATCTCCTGAGCAATATGTTGTGTCATGTGTAAGCAGAAGTCTTGACAAATGATGTCAGATGGTCTATACTTGTAGTAAGCATTCGTTGATTTAGCTCTTCCCTGTTATGAGTTAAGTTAATGAAGCACCGCCAGTCACGCTGTCTGCTGAGTTATTCCGGACGGTGTGACTATTTTTGTATTGTGAAGGAGACATGATGACCTATCGTAATCATATTGTGCTTTATCAGCCCCAGATTCCACAAAATACAGGCAACATCGCCAGAACCTGTGCTGCAACTAATTCTCCCCTGCACATCATCAAGCCCATGGGGTTTCCTATTGATGATAAAAAGATGAAGCGAGCTGGTCTAGATTATTGGGATAAGCTAGAGGTGCATTATTACGATAGTTTAGAAGAGTTTCTAGATACTTGTCAAGGCAGCCTGTACTTAATTAGTAAATTTGCTCAAAAAACCTATGACCAAGCTGATTTTGCCTTATCAGGTGATCACTACCTTATGTTTGGAAGAGAAGATACGGGTCTGCCAGAGGCGTTTATGCGACAATATGAGGACAAGGCTCTTCGCATTCCGATGAATGATGATCATGTTCGAAGCCTCAATGTGTCTAATACTGTGTGCCTGCTAGTCTATGAGGCACTTAGACAACAACAGTTTGCTGGACTGGACTTGGTTCATACTTACGAGCAGGATAAGCTAAAATAGAAAAGTATTTAACCAAATCTTAGGTGTGAAAGCAGGTATATAGGGATTTAAGTGTTTAAAATTTGGTATAGACCATTTACAAATCTAAAAAAGAGGAGTATAATAGAAATATCAAGTACATGGAGGCGATGTCAATGACTTACTACATAAAAGCAGATTCCTTCTTTTACCCTTACGAAGAGTGTCGTGGAGGCTATCTCGCAGTAACAGACGGCGTGTTTGGAGACTGGACAGCTCAAGTACCTGCTGACGCTGAAATTTTAGATTATACAGGCTATAGCATTGCACCTGGTCTGGTGGATACCCACATCCATGGCTTTGGTGGTGCAGATGTGATGGACAACAGTGTCGAAGCCATCGAGACGATTTCAGCAGGTTTGCCATCAACTGGGGTGACTAGCTATTTGCCAACAACTTTAACGTCAACCTTTGAGATTCTCAATGAGGTTTGTGAAAAGGTTGCTCAAGCTAAACATGCTAAAGGAGCTAAGATTCAAGGGCTTTATTTTGAAGGACCTTACTTTACCGAGGAGTTCAAGGGGGCTCAGAACCCAGCTTACATGGGTGACCCATCTATCGAACAGTTTGAAACGTGGCAGGCTTCTGCCCAAGGGTTGATTTCTAAAATTGCCATTGCACCTGAACGCAATGGTGTTTCAGAATTTGTCCGTCATGTGACGGATCAAGGTATCGTTGTTGCTCTAGGGCATTCTAATGCCACTTTTTCTCAAGCTCAGGATGCGGTCTACGCTGGTGCTAGTGTCTGGGTCCATGCCTATAATGGGATGCGCGGTCTCAACCACCGTGAGCCAGGTATGGTTGGTGCAGTTTACGATATTCCAAACACCTATGCGGAGTTGATTTGTGATGGGCACCACGTCAATCCAAAGGCTTGCGAAATTCTTATTAAACAAAAAAGCCATGACCATGTGGCGCTAATCACAGACTGTATGAGAGCTGGCGGTATGCCAGAGGGTGATTACATGCTAGGTGATTTCCCTGTTATCGTGGAAAATGGCACAGCACGACTCAAGGATAACACAGCTAGTTTAGCAGGTTCTATCCTCAAACTTTACCAAGGGCTCAAAAATGTGGCTGATTGGGGTATTGCCAGCCGTGTCGAAGCAGTCCGTATGGCCAGTCTCATCCCAGCCATTTCCTGCAAGATTGATGACAAATGTGGTCAGATTAAGAGCGGTCGCGATGCTGACTTCATTGTTTTGACCAAGGATCTTGATCTGGTTGCCACTTATATTGATGGTCAAAAAGTTTATCAAGTATAATTTGGTAACCTGTTTATCAGGCTGAATGTGTCTTAAGCCATTTGGAGAAGTTAAGAAGTCTTTTGATTGAAGGAAAACTTAACTTCAGATGCATGGTGTAACTGTTCTGTCATTGAAAGAGTGTATGTAAGAAGGCAGAAAACAATCGTTACTGGACAAGATTGAGATTTTTTGGTAGACTAATTACTAGAAAGAGAACCATCATAGGGTTTCTGAAGCGAGCTTGGGGGGGTGAGAGCCAAGTGAAACAGGTGTTGGGTCGGCACTTTCTGTTCACAATTTGATAACCAATCAAGTCATAAATTAGGGTGGAACCGCGTCTCGAACGCCCCTATGCGTTAAGCTAGGAGTGTATGGGATGGGGTTCTTTGCTTTAGAAAGGAAAGCGATGGATTATCTCTATCTTGTTGATAGCAAGGAACAGTTGACGGCTTATCAAGCCTTTGTGGCTAAGTACGATAAGACCATAGTCGACTACCTTCAGTTTCTATCCGAGACCTATGCGGTCAGAGATCTGCCGCAAGCAGTTCTTTGGGCGACTGCTCATGCGGCTAGCCATATTATCAGAGAGTGCCCTATCCCAGCCTATACCAATGCTGTTCGTCTCGTACTGACGCCAGAACGGCAGGTTTGGCGGGATTTATATCTGAAACAGTTAGACTGCTATGAGCCGTCGGAACTTCTTGACCAATTGCGTCAGTATTATGCGCAAGTGTCAGATAATTATGTTTTACAGGTTTTGGGTCATGAATTTGCCCATTGGTCAGACCGTTTCGCAGAAGATAAGGACTTTTATCGCTACATCTGGTTTGAAGAGGGCATGGTCGAGTATATCAGTCGCCGCTATTTTCTCACACCAGAAGAATTTGCAGCTGAGAAATGGGCAAATCAGCAGTTGGTCAATCTCTTTGAGCAACATTATGGTTGGCACTCGCTGAATGACTTTGGTCAGGCAACTTATGAAGGAGATTACGCGAGCATTTTTTATGAGTATTGGCGCAGTTTTCTTCTGGTTGATCAGCTGATTGACCAGTTAGGGTCTGTTGAGGCCGTTTTTGCTTATTGTCATGAGTGGTTGGAGACTGAGCCTGTTCAGACATTTTTGGATTGGTTGATAAAAAAAGGTGTTTTGCCACAAGAGCCTTAACGGTTGATTACCTAAAGCGGAGAAACCTTGCGTACAAGACGAATTGTTCACAGGGGCATTTCAATCGCCTATCGGAACGTCTCGTGAGCCCTTTCCTAGCCTCTCTACTAGCTCTCATCACTAAACATTATCGGTTGAGTGATGAGAGTATCGCAAGTCCTAAACATTATTTTTAAGGAGAATATTATGTCTAAAAAATTGACTTTCCAGGAGATCATCCTGACCTTACAACAATTTTGGAATGAGCAAGGGTGCATGCTTATGCAGGCCTACGATACAGAAAAAGGGGCGGGGACCATGTCGCCTTACACTTTCTTGCGTGCCATCGGTCCTGAGCCGTGGAATGCGGCTTATGTAGAGCCGTCTCGCCGTCCAGCAGATGGTCGTTATGGGGAAAACCCAAACCGTCTTTACCAGCACCACCAGTTTCAGGTGGTTATGAAACCATCGCCGAGCAATATCCAAGAGCTTTATTTGCAATCCTTAGAAAAATTAGGGATCAATCCTTTGGAGCATGACATTCGCTTTGTTGAGGATAACTGGGAAAATCCTTCAACGGGTTCTGCGGGTCTGGGCTGGGAAGTCTGGCTTGATGGCATGGAAATCACTCAATTTACCTACTTCCAGCAGGTGGGGGGGCTTGAGACAGGTCCTGTCACTGCTGAAGTCACTTACGGCTTGGAGCGCTTGGCGTCCTATATCCAAGAAGTCGAGTCGGTCTATGACATCGAGTGGGCACGTGGGGTCAAGTACGGCGAAATCTTCACCCAACCAGAGTACGAGCATTCTAAATACAGCTTTGAAGTCAGTGACCAAGACTTGTTGCTCAGCAATTTTGACAAATTTGAAGCCGAAGCGAAACGCTGCTTAGATGAGCATCTAGTGCACCCAGCCTTTGACTATGTGCTCAAGTGCTCTCACACCTTCAACCTTTTAGACGCGCGTGGGGCAGTATCGGTGACGGAGCGGGCAGGCTACATCGCTCGTATCCGAAACTTGGCGCGTGTGGTCGCCAAAACCTTTGTCGCAGAACGCAAACGCTTGGGCTATCCGCTTTTAGATGAGGCAACTCGTGCCAAACTCTTGGCGGAAGAAGAGTAATGCGAGCTTTAGCGAGCATCCTGGGATAGATTCGCCGTGGTGACAGGACAGAGAGTGGGACAGAAATCGGTGATTCGTCAGAATTCGATTTCGTCGTCCCACCTCCGCACAGTTGAGTAGGGCTGTAAAAGCTGATGGAATCAGCGTATTAGAGCCCACTCAACCACTGCGTCTTGCTTATTTGATGATAATAAAGTGGAGAGACCGAGACTTTGTACCACACTCTGTCCGAGTGGATTTTGGAGAGTTTAGGCTCCAAAATTAGCCACGAAACCAAAGGTTTACTGGCGTCCCCCACCACTTAAGAATCTATCAAAAAAGACATTTCAAAAAGAATTTTTGAGGTAAAACATGACAAAAACTGTATTGATTGAACTGGGCTTGGAGGAAATCCCTGCCTACATCGTGACGCCTGCCATGAACCAGTTGAAAGACAAGGTGTCTGCCTTTTTGGCGGACAATCGGTTGAGTTTTGAAGGGATTGAGGCCTTCTCAACTCCACGCCGTCTGGCCGTGCGTGTGTCTGGTTTGGCCGAGCGTCAAACCGACCTAAGCGAAGACTTCAAGGGTCCGGCTAAGAAAATCGCCTTGGACGCTGATGGCAACTTTACCAAGGCTGCTGAAGGCTTTGTCCGCGGCAAGGGCTTGACCACAGCTGACATTCGCTTTGAGGACATTAAGGGTGAAGAGTATGTTTACGTGACCAAAAATGAAGCGGGTCAACCTGCGGAAACGGTCTTGGCAGGTATTCCAGAGGTGCTTAAAAGCCTGACCTTTCCTGTTAGCATGGCTTGGGGCTCAAACACTTTCAAATACATCCGACCTGTCCACACCTTGATGGTCTTGGTGGATGATGTGGCCTTGGACATGGATTTTCTTGACATCACATCTGGTCGCACCAGTCGTGGGCACCGCTTTTTGGGGAAAGAGACCGAGATTGCAACTGCTGACAGCTACGAAGCTGACCTGCGGGAGCAGTTTGTCATCGCAGACCCAGCGGAACGTCAAGACATGATTGTCAGTCAAATCAGAGCCATCGAGGCAGCACAAGGGGTGGTTGTGGATATTGATGAGGAGCTCTTGAGCGAGGTGCTCAACCTAGTCGAGTACCCGACTGCCTTTATGGGGAGCTTTGACGCCAAGTATCTGGACGTGCCAGAAGAAGTTCTGGTGACCTCTATGAAGAATCACCAGCGCTATTTTGTCGTGCGGGATAAGACGGGCAAGCTCCTTCCGAATTTTATCTCTGTCCGCAACGGCAACGACCAACACCTCGAAAATGTCATCAAAGGCAACGAAAAAGTCCTCGTAGCACGCTTGGAAGACGGTGAATTTTTCTGGAAAGAGGACCAGAAATTGGTGATTGCGGACTTGGTGGCGAAGCTCGCTAATGTCACCTTCCATGAAAAAATTGGCAGTCTTTCCGAGCACATGGCGCGGACGGCGACCATAGCTAGCCATTTGGCGGCAATGGCAGAGCTATCTGACGAAGAGCGGTCAGACCTTGACCGTGCTGCCAGCATCTACAAGTTCGACCTCTTGACCGGCATGGTTGGTGAATTTGACGAGCTCCAAGGCATCATGGGGGAGAAATATGCCCTCTTGGCTAGCGAGACCGCTGGTGTGGCAGCAGCTATCCGTGAGCATTACCTGCCAAATTCTGCCGAAGGGGAGCTTCCTGAGACAAAAGTCGGTGCGGTCTTGGCACTTTCTGACAAGCTGGACACGTTACTGTCATTCTTCTCAGTGGGCTTGATCCCGTCTGGGTCAAACGATCCATATGCCCTGCGTCGGGCAACTGCTGGTATCGTGCAGATTTTGGACAAGTTTGGTTGGAACGTTCCTTTGGACAAGTTGGTGACAGAGCTGTATGCCCTCAACTTTGATAGCCTGACCTATGCCAACCAAGCGGATGTCATGAGCTTTATCGCTGCCCGTATCGAGAAGATGATGGACAGTAGCATTCCTAAAGACATCCGTGAAGCAGTTCTCTCTAGCTCGACCTTTGTGGTCAAGGATCTTCTGGCTGCCAGCTCGGCTATTTTCCAAGCCTCTAAGACGGACGGCTACAAATCAGCCGTGGAAAGTCTGGCTCGGGTCTTTAACTTGGCGGAGAAAGCAGAAGCAGGTGTGACCTTGTCAGCCGATCTCTTTGAAAACGAGGCAGAAAAAGCCTTGGCAGCGGCTGTCGAGGCCTTGAGTTTGAGTGAGGACATGGCTGCCAACCTAGCTAAGCTCTTTGCTCTTAGCCCAGTCATTGACGCTTTCTTTGACAACACCATGGTCATGGCGGACGACATGGCGGTTCGCAACAATCGCTTGGTCCTACTCAAGACCTTGGCAGAGAAAGCAGGTCAAGTGGCGGTGTTTAATCAGCTCAATACCAAGTAAGAATATAACGTATGATTGAGATTTTTTGCACTGACCTCACCATCACAGCGTTTCTGCTGTTTTAGACTCTCTTTGTCCTGTTTCTTGTCATTTTTTTAACAGGCAGACGGGCAGAAGATGAGGAGAAATACAAGGTCAGTCGCTTTATTGACCGCCTTAATCAGAAGAAGTAAGAGAACATTAGAAAGGATTAGAACACGAGCTACAGACGGTGGTAAAATGATTGTTGAGAAAATTAGCCCTCAACGTTCCCTTGCCCTATTGATGTTAGGGCTCGGGCTAAAACGGTCTCCCAGATTGTTTTACTCCCTTTGTCTGTGACGCTCTTTGTATCATGATATGGAACAAGCAAAAATTGATCGAATCAATGAATTGGCTCGAAAGAAAAAAGCCGAAGGTTTGACGGAAAGCGAGCTGGCTGAGCAGGCAGCTCTGCGTGAGGAGTACATCGAAGGCTACCGACGCAGTGTGCGTGCCCATGTGGAGGGGATTAAGATTGTCGATGAGGCTGGCAATGATATCACCCCAGAGCGCTTGCGTCAAGTGCAGCGTGAGAAGGGCTTGCATGGCAGAAGTCTTGACGATCCAAATTCATAAGTACAGAACAAACCGTGGCCAGTTTTGACCACGGTTTGTTTTTTTATTCTTTTCGTCCAACGCTAATGCGATTAAGAGCTCGTTGCAAGGCGACTTTAGCGCGTTCAATCTCATGAGTCTGATGACGCAACTCGGCTTCAGCGAGGGCACGTTCTGCACGAAGTTTGGCTCGTTCGGCACGACTGACATCAATATCACGGTCACGCTCAGCTGAATCAGCAACAATGGTAATCAGATTATTCTTGATCTCGATAATCCCACCGTTAACGGCGACCCAATCCACATGGCTATCATCATCAATTCGCCGAATCTTAACCTCATGTACCTCTAGTGGCGCAATTGTATTCGCGTGATTTGGTAAAATCCCCATCTCACCTGACCGCGTACGGACAGTGATAAAATTGGCATGATGATCATACTTGAGCCCGTCTGGTGTGACAATCTGAACGGTCATTGGTTCTTTTTCCATAAACGGTCTCCCTAGTAGCCCATTTTAGCCGCTTTTTTGACCACATCTTCGATTGGGCCAACGTTTCTAAAGGCATCTTCTGGTAGATGGTCGTATTCTCCATCAAGAATAGCCTTGAAGCCTCTGACGGTCTCTGCTACTGGAACGTAAGAACCAGGCTGACCAGTGAATTGCTCGGCGACGTGGAAGTTTTGTGACAAGAAGAATTGAATCCGACGCGCACGCCCAACCAAAATTTTCTCATCTTCTGATAACTCGTCCATACCAAGGATAGCAATAATATCCTGTAACTCACGGTAGCGTTGGAGCACACGTTGCACCTCAGTGGCAACCGCATAATGCTCTTCTCCAACAATTTCAGGAGAGAGGGCACGTGAGCTGGAAGCTAACGGGTCAACCGCTGGGTAAATCCCCATCTGTGTCAGACGACGCTCCAAATTGGTTGTTGAGTCCAAGTGCGCAAAAGCAGTTGCTGGTGCTGGGTCAGTGTAGTCATCCGCAGGGACGTAGATGGCCTGAATGGATGTGACAGAACCTTTCTTGGTAGAAGTAATCCGTTCTTGCAGTTGCCCCATCTCGGTCGCAAGGGTTGGTTGGTAACCCACCGCAGACGGCATCCGTCCTAGGAGGGCAGAAACTTCTGACCCTGCCTGTGTAAAGCGGAAGATGTTATCAATGAAAAGCAACACATCCTGCCCTTCCACATCACGGAAGTATTCAGCAATGGTCAGACCTGTCAGGGCAACCCGCATCCGAGCACCTGGTGGCTCGTTCATCTGACCAAAGACCATGGCAGTTTTCTCAATAACACCAGACTCTTTCATCTCCCAATAAAGGTCATTTCCCTCACGGGTACGTTCACCAACACCTGTAAAGACAGAGATACCTCCGTGTTCTTGGGCAATGTTGTTAATTAGTTCCTGAATTAGGACGGTCTTACCAACACCAGCACCACCAAAGAGACCTACCTTACCACCTTTCAGGTAGGGGGCTAAAAGGTCGATGACCTTGATGCCTGTCTCCAAAATCTCTGAAGAGGTCGCCAGCTCATCAAAGGCTGGGGCTTTTTTATGAATGGGCTCGCGCTTGGCGTTTTCTCCAAAGGGGACTTCCAAATCAATGGTATCTCCCAAAACGTTAAAGACGCGACCGAGTGTCTCCGGACCAACGGGTACGCTGATAGGGCGACCAGTGTCTAGCACCTCGAGCCCTCGCTTTAGACCGTCTGTCGATTCCATAGCGATGGTGCGCACCACACCATCTCCAAGCTCCAGAGCAACCTCCAGAACGATTTTCTGCTTTTTATCGCCATCTTTATAAACCACAAGAGCGTGGTTTATTTCAGGTAGCTTATCGCCTGCGGCGAACACCACGTCCACTACTGGACCAACTACCTGAGCAATTTTACCTGAACTCATATTTTTTCCTCAATTTTACTAAGTCTTCTCGTCTGTCACAAAGCTGTTACTGATTTTCTTTGGAAAATAGCAGAGCTGACCACCAACTGATTATCTGCTCTACCATTTCTCAACAGCTACTTATTCCAGAGCGTTAGCTCCTGCGACGATTTCAGTGATTTCCTGAGTGATATTGGCCTGTCTGGCACGGTTGTACTGGATAGTCAAGTCCGTGATAATCTGCTTGGCATTGTCAGTTGCAGTCTGCATGGCCGTCATGCCTGCCGCATGCTCAGCAGTTTTGGCATCAACAATGGAGCCATAAATCATGCTCTCTGTGTACTGGGGCAAGAGTTGCTCCAAAATCGCCTCACGATTTGGCTCAAGGTCAAAACTGTTGAGCCGTTCACTGTCGGCCTCGTTGGCATCCAAGTCCGTGATGGGCAACATCTGCTGTACCCGAACTTGACTGGTCAAGCTGTTGACATGGTGGTTGTAGCAGACGTAGAGCTCATCAAAGAGCCCATTGACATACATATCGACCGAACGCGAGATGATCCGTCCAACCTCTTCAAAACTAGGTTGGTCAGCCAAACCACGCAATTCAAAAGCAACCGGCATGTTCCTAGCCTTGAAAAAATCAGCACCGACACTGCCGATAGCAATAAGGCTGTAGTCCTGACCATCTGGATGGTAATCCCGAATCAAGTCCATCATGGCCTTGAGGATTTTGGCATTGTAGCCACCGACTAGACCACGGTCTGAGGTGATCACAATGTAGCCAGACTTTTTAATCTCACGAGAAGCCAGCATGGGGTTGTCGGACCCAGTCACCAACTCGGTTTGCAACAAGTCTGTTGTAATTTGGCGAATTTTGCTGGCGTAGAGTTGGAAATCACGGGCAGCAGCCTCTGCTTTGACCAGCTTAGCAGAAGAGACCATTTTCATCGCTGAGGTAATCTTACTGGTCTTTTCCGTTGACTGGATTTTCGCCTTAATGTCACTAAGCGATGCGGTCATGCTATCCTCCTACTAGGCTTGATAAATGGACTGTGCTTTAAAGGCTGAGATGGCATCATCCAGCACTGCCTCATCTGGCAAGTCCTTACTGGTTTTAATATTATTCAAAATATGGTCAAAATGGGTATCAAAATAAGCGTACAAGTCCTCTTCAAAGGCTGAAATATGATTTACTGGCACATCATCCAAGAAACCATGAGTGAGTGCATAGAGGATAAGGACTTGCTTCTCCATAGGGAGTGGCTTATGCAGAGGCTGTTTGAGCACTTCAACTGTTCGACGACCGCGGTTGAGCTTAGCCTGAGTCGCTGCATCAAGGTCACTACCAAACTGAGTAAAAGCCTCAAGTTCACGATAGGAAGCCAAATCCAAACGCAGGGTACCGGCTACTTTTTTCATGGCCTTGGTTTGAGCAGAGCCACCGACCCGAGATACGGACGACCCCGCATCAATGGCTGGTCGGATACCAGAGTTGAAGAGGTTTTCTTGTAAGAAAATCTGACCGTCTGTGATTGAAATGACGTTAGTGGCAATATAGGCCGAGATGTCGCCTGCCTGAGTTTCGATAAATGGCAGAGCAGTGATAGAGCCACTTCCCAGTTCATCAGATAGTTTGGCTGAGCGCTCCAAAAGACGACTATGCAAATAGAAGACATCCCCTGGATAAGCTTCACGTCCTGGCGGACGACGAAGTAAGAGCGACAGCTCACGATAGGCTACGGCCTGTTTTGACAAATCATCGTAGACGATGAGGACATGTTTGCCTTGATACATGAGCTCTTCAGCCATGGCAACTCCAGCGTAAGGCGCAATGTAAAGGAGTGGTGATGGCTGTGACGCTGAAGCGGTCACGACAATTGTGTAGTCCAGTGCGCCGTATTTCCGAAGAGTTTCTACTTGAGTTCGAACGGTTGACTCTTTTTGTCCGATGGCAACGTAGATGCAGACCATATCCTGCCCTTTTTGGTTGAGGATAGCGTCAATCGCCACGGATGTTTTACCTGTTTGACGGTCACCGATAATCAGCTCCCGTTGCCCACGACCGATTGGCACCAAGGCGTCAATCGCCTTAATCCCTGTCTGAAGGGGCTCAGAAACAGATTTGCGCTCCATAACACCAGGAGCAGGCACTTCGACAGGACGAGTACCTGTTGTTGCAATCTCGCCTAGACCATCGACCGGTTGCCCCAAGGGATTTACTACCCGACCAATTAAAGCCTCGCCGACAGGTACTTCCATAATTTTACCTGTTCGTTTAACCATGTCGCCCTCACGAATACTTGAAAAAGGCCCCAAAATAATGATGCCGACATCGTTGCTCTCTAAATTTTGTGCCATGCCATAGACACCGTTCTCAAATTCCAACAGTTCCCCACTCATGGCTTCGTTCAGCCCGTGGGCACGGGCAACCCCGTCCCCCACATAGGTCACAACCCCAGTCTCGGTAATGTTAAACCGTGGCTGGAATTGCTGAATCTGTTGACGAATTAATTGGCTGATTTCTTGTGTGTTAATAGACAAGGTCATACCACCTTTTCTTCTTAGATTAGTTCTTTCGCTTGTTGAATCCGTCGCACATTAGCGTCTAGTTTCTTCTCTCAATTCTTGTAATTGGTGGCGGATACTGGTGTCAATCACCTGGTGATTGGCTTCTAGGATAAAGCCGCCAATGATAGCAGGATCAACCTTTTCCACCAAACGCCCCCGAATCACACCCAGACGGCGTTTTGCCAGGGATATAAAACGCTCTTTTTCTTGGTCCGTCAAGCTCACTGCAGCAGTGACATAAACCTCAACCTCTTCTTGCTCATAACCCAAGAGTTCATAAACTCGAGTTAAAATCGGATAGAGATAGGCCTCCTGAGAAGCTGATAAGATTTGTTCAAAGAGGCTGTTTAGAATATCCAGACTAGACTCCCCAAGCGTTCGTGCTAACTGCAACTTGTCCTCATGACTGAGTGACAGATCAGAAAAGTAAGCCTGCAACTGGTGCTCTTCAAAAATTTGTAATAAGAGACTGACTTGCTGGTTGAGCTGACCGACCTCTTGACGAGATCTAGCCAAACGGAGGAGATTTTTGGCGTGCCGATCCACCAAGGCTTCCACTTGATTTGCCATTAGCCTTCTCCTAATTCATCTAAATAGCGGTTGATCAGGTCATGCTGGGCGCTGTCGTCCAACTCCTGTCCGAGAATTTTTTTAGCCACGTCAAGCGACAATTGACTAATTTCCTGACGGGACTCGCTGACGGCTTTTTGGCGCTCAGCCGCAATATCTAAACGCGCTTTTTCCTTAACTTGCTGGGCATCAATCTTGGCATCACGCAAGATACGGTCTGCCTGAGACTGGCTTAGGGTTTTGGCTTCCGAAACGATACGACTGGCTTCGATTCGAGCGTCACGTAGCGCTTCCTCGCGCTCTTTAACCAAGTTTTCAGATTGGTCGCGCAAGCTTTTTGCCTTATCCAAATCGCCAGAAATCTTAGCAGCACGATTATCCAAGGTACTGGTCAATTGCTTCCAAGCGAAGGTTCTAATCAGGAAAAATAGCAGAGCGACCGAGCCAGTCACGATGATAAAGTTACCCCAGAGCAAGCTCATCGGGTTAGTTGATAACAAAAACATAGATACTCCTAACTATTGAGCTTTTTACCCAAGTAAATGGATACCAAGAGGGTAAAGACATAGGCTTGGATAAAGGAAATAAAGACTGAGAAAGCTGTCCACAGCATGTTGAGCAGAATAGCGACTGGCCAGAGAGCCAAGTGGGCATCACCCAACATCAAAATCAAATCCATGACCACCTCACCAGCAAAGATGTTACCGTAGAGACGCAAAGCCAATGAAGCGACATTGGTTACCTCTTCAAGGATATTCATCGGTGTCATAGCTGGTGGCGTCACAAATTCTTTCAGATAAGCCTTAAGACCGCGTTGCCGAATAGCCTCCACGTGGATAATAATGGTCATCAACACTGCCAAACCAAGGTCATAATAGATGTTGGCCGTTGGCGAGGTGACAAAGTTAGTCCCGTGAGAGGTCTGCACCTTGGTCAAGAGACCGATATTGTTGGCCAGAGCTAAAAAGGTAAAGACCGTAAACAGCAGGAGGCTATACTGCCGACTGTAAACAGGTCCTAGGTTTTTCTCAGCGATATTAAAAACAAACTCGTAGCAGTATTCCAGCAGATTTTGTTTTCCTGTCGGACGCAGTTGCATCTGACGACTTGACCATAAGACCCAGCCAAAAATGGCGACAACAATCACCAAAGACATGGTTAACAAGACCAGATCAAAACTGACTGGCCCCAGGGTCAGGGTCGGGGAGTCATGTGTTCCCATCTCATTCACCTCATTTTTTAATTGTTAACTGGCTTACTTGAGGAAGAAGGCCATAGCCAAAGTGACAAAGAATGTTCCTTCAATGAAGGCGACACCCAACATCATAATCCCACGCAATTGGTCAATAATCTCTGGCTGACGAGACGCCGCCTTCATCAAGGAACCAACGAGGAAGCCCTCACCAAGGCTTACGCCCAAACAGCCCAAACCGAGTGCCAAAATACCAAGATTCATGATAGAATTCTCCTTAAACATTTTTTACTTATCTAGTCTAGTCCTATTTTCAAGGTTTGTCAATGAAAAACACAAGCTTTTTCAGGTTTTTTTAACCATTACTGACCTTTAGGAAAAGTATTTTCAAACTGTCTTCCTATTAAATTGAACCACATTTTAACTTGTATGCTAACGTTTAGGAGACAGGGAGGTCATGCAGGCAGGGTTTTCTTGGTGAAAAGCTTTAAAATCGTGTTATAATAGTGTCATGAACCAACTGATTAAACACAAGCTCGAGCTCCTGCCAGATAGTCCAGGCTGTTACCTCCACAAGGACAAGCAGGGGCAGATTATCTATGTCGGCAAGGCTAAAAATTTGAAAAACCGTGTCCGCTCTTATTTCCGTGGTAGCCATGACACCAAGACCGAGCTCTTGGTGTCAGAGATTGCGGATTTTGAGTTTATCGTGACAGGGTCAAATACAGAGGCCTTGCTCCTAGAAATCAACCTGATCCAAGAAAATAAGCCCAAGTTCAACATCAAGCTCAAGGACGATAAGTCCTATCCCTTCATCAAAATCACCAACGAAACCTATCCGCGTTTGCTCATCACCCGTCAGGTCAAGCGAGATGGGGGGATTTATTTTGGTCCCTATCCAGATTCTTATGCGGCGCATGAGATAAAAAAACTCTTAGATCGGATTTTTCCGTTTAGGAAGTGCACCAACGCACCTGAAAAGGTCTGTTTTTACTACCATATCGGGCAATGCCATGCCCATACGATTTGTGGGGTGACGCGCAGCTATTTTACCCAGATGGCAGAGGATGTCAAGGGCTTTCTCAATGGTCGAGACGATAAGATTTTGGAGGACTTGCGGCGAAAGATGGCAGACGCTGCCAGTTCGCTTGAGTTTGAGCGGGCGGCAGAGTACAGGGACTTGCTATCCAGCATTGCGCTATTGCGCACCAAGCAACGGGTCATGAGTGCCGACATGCAAGACCGTGACATTTTTGGCTATGCGGTGGATAAGGGCTGGATGAGCGTGCAGGTCTTTTTTGTCCGTCAGGGCAAGCTCATTGAGCGAGATAGCCAGCTTTTTCCCTACTACAATGACCCAGACGAGGATTTTCTGACCTATATGGGGCAGTTTTATCAGGACAAGCGGCACTTTCTGCCCAAGGAAATCTTTATCCCGCAGGGGATTGACGAGGAGCTGGTGCGTGCCATCGTCCCGACCAAAATCATCACCCCTCAAAAAGGGGAAAAAAAGCAGCTGGTGAACCTCGCTGTTAAAAATGCGGCTGTCAGCCTGCAGCAACAATTTGACCTAGCGGAAAAAGACTTGCTCAAGACCCAAGGGGCGATTGAAAACTTGGGCAAGCTCCTTGGGATTGCCACGCCCTATCGCATCGAGGCTTTTGACAACTCCAATATCATGGGGACCTCACCTGTGTCTGCCATGGTCGTTTTTGAAAATGGCAGAGCTAAAAAGTCCGATTACCGCAAATACAAGATTAAGACCGTTGCTGGACCTGATGACTATGCTTCCATGCGAGAGGTCATCGAGCGGCGGTACAGCCGTGCGGTGCGAGAGGGAACGGTATTGCCAGACCTCATCATCATCGACGGTGGACAAGGACAGGTCAATGTAGCTAAGGCTAGCCTGGATAAGCTAGGTTTGTCCATTCCCATCGCAGGCCTGCAAAAAAATGACCGCCACCAGACCCATGAATTGCTTTTTGGTCAGCCCTTAGAGGTGGTGGATTTGCTCCGCAATTCACAGGAATTTTTCCTCCTCCACCGTATCCAAGACGAAGTGCACCGCTTTGCCATCACCTTCCACCGCCAAGTCCGCAGCAAAAACAGCTTCTCTTCACAACTCGACGGCATCGAAGGGCTTGGTCCCAAACGCAAGCAGCTTCTCCTCAAACATTTCAAAAGTATGACCGCTATCAAAGAAGCCACTGTCGAAGATATCCGCCAGCTGGGCATTCCAGAGCAAGTGGCGGAGAGGGTTAAGGAAACATTAAATCAAGTTAAGTAAGAAAGGAAATGTTATGGCTGATACTATTTTAATTTTAGGAAATGGATTTGATTTAGCTCAGAAAAGAAAGACAAGTTATACCGATTTTTTGGAGTTTTTGGATGCTACTTATATTTTTAAAAACTATGCTAACACTAAATTGACAGCAGCATCAAATGATATAGAAAAATTAAAAAAGTATGCTCGTAAAAGAGAAAAACTAGTTTTAACAGAGATTGGGTCATTTTTTGAGGGGAAAAAGGGTGAGAAATCAAAGAAATTTTCATTAGATAGAATATTAGATGGAGAAACACTTACCCTGTCTTTTATATTTCGTTTTTTGCTAGCTGAATTAAAATCATTTACTAAAATTTGTGGTAGTGGTGATAAAGTAAAAAGAAAAGAAATTTTTAATAAAATTGCAAATGATAAACTGGAATACCTTTATAAGCGATCTAATGATAAAAAACAATTGAACATTTTAAAATAATAGAAGAAAGTGTTCAAGAATTCTATTTTAACTATGAAATTATGATTGATTTATTATATGGTTCGGAATCTCATGAAAATCAAGCTCACCGCAATTTAGGTTGGAATTTTTTAAATAATATTGAAAACAACTTGATTTTGAAATTTATATTTGATAATCAGTTGCAGTTAGGTCAAAATTGGTCTAGCTTAGAATTGATTATTTCTGATTTAGCAGAGACGATTAGCGATATCAAGAATGATATAGAAAAGTATAGTCAATATTTTGAGCTTAGTTTTGGAGAATTAAATCAAGTGGTTCAAAATTTAAAATACTCAATTAATCGTTATGAAAACTCTAAAGACGGGTCTATAAAAAATATTATTGATGAGATTGATAAATTTAATCAGAGTCGTATAGATGTAAACAACTTCAGTAATCACACTAATCCAATGACATATGTCTACATTATAGAGCAGATTCAAGAGGAAAATCGCAAGGATAAGCCTCTACAATCTGTTGTGGATGGTGTCAATGAGAAATTTGTACTGACCCTGGAAGAGCTGACTGACTGGTTAGAATTTTATTTGACTTATCTGGATGAGTTGGATAAAGAGAAGGAAAAAGTAACAGGAACTGTTCTTGATGAAGTAATTAATATTGGACGTAGTGAAGTTATCAACTTTAATTACACTGATACCATTAAACGATTTGGTGTTGATGACAAAAACATTCATTTTATTCACGGTTGCTTGAATTTTCATCGTGCTAAAGACGAAATTAACACTATGGTCTTTGGAATCGAGGACAAACAGGCTGACCTTGATGACATTGCATCTGAACTGATTCCTTACCAAAAATTCTATCAGCGTGTGGTCAAAGAAACAGGTAATGATTTTGAAAAGTTTTTTTGAAGATACTGTTATTGATAATGGATTTAATTTAGAAAGCATCCCTAAAAATATCATTATTTATGGTCATTCAGTTGATCCATTAGATAAGGAAATCTTCCAAAGATGTTTTGAGTTGGCTGAAGTCAAATATTATGATTATCACTTTATCTTTGTTTACTATAATGAGCACGATAAGCGTGCGATTGCAAAGAATCTCGCCATTATTCTAGGTAAACGTGAGTTTATTAGGCTAAGTGCAGAGAAAAGGATAGCATTTGTTAAATGGAATGACAAAGAAAAAATGAAAACCTTATTGCTCCCATAAAAATTTTCTGTAACCCCTCTCAAATTATGCTATAATAGAGTAACAAGTATTCTGGAGGACATTCCATGAAATTTTTAGAACTAAATAAAAAGCGTCATGCTTACAAGACCTTTAACGACAAGCCTGTCGACCTTAAGGATATTCGCACAGCTATCGAAATTGCGACCTTGGCTCCGTCGGCCCATAACATGCAGCCGTGGAAATTTGTCATTGTGACGGATAAGAAAGACCAACTGGCAACTCTGGGGTTCAGAGCCAACGGTGAGCAAATCCGTCAGGCTAAGGTGGTTATCGCTCTTTTTAGTGATACGGATTTGCCCAAACGTGCCCGCAAGATTGCACGAATTGGTGTTCATGACTTGGGCGATGAGCAACTGGCAAAGTTTGCTCAATCCTATCCTAAGCTTTTTGAACAGTACGATCAGGCAACGACCAGCGACTATCTGGCCTTTAACAGCGGTCTAGTTGCCATGAACCTGGTCATGGCGCTGACGGATCAAGGTTTTGCTTCAAATATGTTGCTTGGTTTTGATAAATCAGCCATCAATGAGGTGCTAGATATCGACAGCCGTTTCCGTCCAGAGCTCTTGATCACGGTTGGTTACAGCGACGACAAACCAGAGCCGAGCTACCGCCTGCCTGTTGATGAGGTGATTGAGCAACGCTAAGAGGATAGGTGAGGCAACGCCTGTGTCTCTGGGGCACAGCCAGTGAACAGCTCTGCTATGTTCCAAAAATAAGACCAAGCTAGCCCTATCGAGTGGGAAAGAGCATTTGTAAACATGATAAGGAGAAGACATGACGATTAACTTTCAAGCAGAAGTAGAAAAACGAAAAGACGATCTTTTGGCGGATTTGACCGCTATCCTCAGCATCAAATCTGAGCGTGAAGACGATAAAATCTCGCCGGAGCACCCTTTTGGACCTGGGCCAGTCCGTGCGCTGGAGCATTTCCTGGCCATGGCGGAGCGTGACGGTTACCCGACCACCAATATTGACAACTATGCTGGGCATTTCGAGTTTGGCGAGGGGGACGAGGTGCTGGGCATCTTTGGGCACCTGGATGTGGTGCCTGCAGGTTCGGGTTGGGACACCGACCCCTACACGCCAGTGATTAAGGACGGTCGCCTCTACGCCCGCGGCTCGTCTGATGACAAAGGTCCGACCATGGCCTGCTACTACGGCCTCAAAATCATCAAGGAACTGGGCTTGCCGACCTCTAAAAAAGTCCGCTTTATCGTTGGGACGGATGAAGAGTCTGGCTGGGCAGACATGGATTACTATTTCGAGCACGTCGGTCTGCCTCTGCCTGATTTCGGCTTCTCGCCCGACGCCGAGTTCCCGATTATCAACGGTGAGAAGGGCAACATCACGGCTTATCTCCACTACGCTGGGAGCCATGGCGGAGCAGTGACCTTGCTCAGTTTCCAAGGCGGTCTTCGGGAGAACATGGTGCCTGAGTCAGCCACTGCAGAGCTGACAGGTCTTGACTTGGCAAGGGCTCAGGCAGCCCTTGCGGACTTCCTGTCTGCCCACCCAGAGGTACGTGGGGAGGTTACAGGTGACGATCAACTGACCATCACCATCCATGGCAAATCAGCCCACGGCTCAACCCCTGAAGAGGGTGTTAATGGTGCGACTTATCTGGCTAAATTCCTGACCCAGTTTGACTTGGCAGGTGCCGCCAAAGACTACATCACCCTCATCGCTGACAAACTTCATCAAGATTTCTTGGCGGTCAATTTAGGAGTCGCTCATAGCGATGAGCGCATGGGTGACTTGACCATGAACGCTGGGGTCTTTAGCTTTGAAGCTGACCGAGATGACAACACCATCGCCCTTAATTTCCGCTATCCGAAAGGCACCGATCCAGAAATCATCAAAGGGCAACTGGAACAGCTGGCAACTGTTGAGAAAGTAACCTTGTCAGCCCACGGTCACGTGCCACACTACACCCCTTTAGAAGACCCGCTGGTGCAGACTCTGCTAGCTGTTTACGAGAAGCAAACCGGTCTCAAGGGGCATGAAATGGTTATCGGAGGCGGAACTTTTGGTCGTCTGCTCAAGCGTGGGGTTGCTTATGGGGCCATGTTCCCAGATTCCATCAACACCATGCACCAAGCAAACGAATTTATGGCACTGGATGATATTTTCCGCTCAGCAGCCATCTACGCAGAAGCTATCTATGAGTTAATCAAATAAAATCATTAGTTGTTGCCAAACATTAAACACTAATTTCTGCACCCATGAGCAGTGATTTTAGTTGAATGTGGGAATAAGAACACAAAAACGAGACTGGGATAAGCATCCTAATCTCGTTTTTGTATTCTCGTCAATTACCAAGATGAGTGTTGTGTGCTACAAATTATGGGGGTAAACTAGGGGGTGTAAAGAACTCGCCTACCTCTAATCTGCTGAGACATAAGCCATAAAATTCTTTTCTCGATCTGCCATGGACATGGTGAAGTAGCGTTTACCGGAATTCAATGTGGCGATAGCAGTCATGTCCTCTGTGGTCAATGTTATATCAAAAATGTTAAAATTCTCCGCCATGTGAACAGGATTAGTCGTTTTAGGAAAGACAATATAACCTTTTTGCAGATGCCATCTGAGAATGACTTGAGCCGGTGTTTTGTTTAAGCATTCAGCAATTTTTAAAACAACTGCTTCATTGAGTAAGGCAGGATCTCCATGACCAAGAGGGTACCAGCTCTCAAGGACTGTCCCATAAGGGGCAATGTGAGCGGCTAAATCATCCTGAGGGAAATAGGGATGAGCTTCCACTTGTAAGGCAGCAGGCTTGATGTCAGCTTTAGTCAACACCTCATCTAGACGCTCATCTTCAAAATTAGAGAGACCGATAGAGCGTACTTTTCCAGCCTTGACTGCGGCTTCCATGCCTTTATAGGCGCCTATGTAATCGCCGATAGACTGATGCAGTAGCAGGAGGTCGATGTAGTCAGTTTGCAAACGATTGAGCATTTTGTCAATTGCAGTCTGACTTTCTTGCTCACCGTATTCTGTCGGCCATAATTTGGTGGTGATAAAGATCTCCTCGCGGTTCAGTCCGCTGTCAGCGATAGCTTGTCCGACGCTTGCCTCATTTTGATAGGCGTGAGCTGTGTCAATGTGGCGATAACCTAAATGTAGAGCTGCCCGAACAGCCTCATAAGTTTCCTGACCTGGAGCCATGAGGTAGACGCCCAGACCCATTTGTGGTATATGATACCCAGTATTTAATGTTTTATATAGCGGTGTAGTCATTTGTCAGTCTCCTTTCCTAGTCTATCTGCTTAGTCAACTTTGGTCCATATAAAGTGGGACTCACGACTAGCGATCAACCAATTACCATCAATTTTTTCATAATAATCCTAGTAGCGGACACCTGATGTCCTTGTGACCTCTTTGCCATCTTGATTTGTGATCAAAATGACCTGGCAATAGGAGATACCTTGGGCATGATTGTTATCTTGAAAACTAATCGTTTGCTGACCATTGAGGTGGTAAACGGTATGGAAAAGGTCAAGGTAGTCGCTAAAGGCCTTGCCGATTGCCTCCTTACCTTCTGAGACAAATTTTTGGTCGCCATTGATGGAGACAACCTTAGCATCTTCTTTGAACAGCTTCATCTGAGCACACACGTCTTTGGTGTCTGCTAGATTTGAAAAGGTATCTACTAATTCTTTTAAAGCCAATCGGTTGGCAATTTCTGTGTTTGTCATCAATTTACTCCTTTATAATGTTCGCCTGTATTGACGTTTAGTATTATCTTGGTAAAAATATGTCAGCTTATGTTGAAGTTCTCTAACCAACCAGCTACCACTGACCACTTTATCTTTGGAATAGGCTTTTGCTAGCTACAGACTCTCTAATTAGTCGCATGACAAGGGCAATACTCTCTTTTTCCTCACGACAATGAGAACTCCTGAGACAAAAGACAAGGCAAGTTGGTCGACTGCTCGCCATATCTGTCAGCCAGTCCTCCTCGGTCTGTTTAAGTTGGCTCAGATTAGCTATCATGAGCGACTTCATCTGGTTATAGAGGGTGATAATAACCCCTAAATTATCCTGTTTCGGTTGGTTATTGTTAGAATCTTGAGTAGGCTGTGAGGAACTCCAGCCGTATTCAGATAGCCTACGACTTCCGAGCCATCTAGCCCCTGATTTTCCGGTCATCGGCTGGTCGCCATCTTCCATCTATTTTTTCGAAGGCTAGGTCAAAATCCATCCGCCAGACCTTGCGAAAGCCATAGATACGGGCATCTGTTTTAGCCTTGGTGTGCAACATGGCAGTGCTGTCGGACAAAAAGGTCACCGTTTCAGACTCAGGAAGGTAACTATAATAGCGGAAAACTCCCGATTTAATGTCTGCCAAAAACTCATCTCTTGCTTGGTAACGACCACCTGCATGGCGAAAGTAATGATTGTCAGGATAAATCATCTCTAGGAGAGGGATATTTTTAGTGATGTAAGCCTCCCAAATTTGGTGTTGCAAGGCGATGATGGCCTCTTGGTCTGTTTGTGTCATCAGAACCTCCTTAGTTTTGATGCTTTTATTATAAAAGCCCATTGCTGTTAGGACAATGGGCGATTGTTTTGATGTTGAGGCTTATGCCACACTTTTTGAAAATTAGTGGTCTAATCTTGATGCAAGAGAGCAGAAATTCCTGTTTCAGTCAGTAAAACAGACGTTTGGATAACCTCCTCTAAAGGCGTCATTTTGTCCTCTTCCACCCATTGGCGGTAGATGGACAGGGTGGTTTGCTGGATAAAGTTGAGTAGGCTGATTTTTTGAAAAGGAGATAAGGCTTGAACTTGGGGGGATTGCGACCAAGTCTTTGCCATCACCATATCAATCATGTCCTGCCGAATGTCTGAATAGGTGGAGTGACTGATGGTAATCTTGTCGTAGGCCGAACCTTGTTGGGCTGAGAATTCAAAGAATGCTCGTTGGATGTTCTCTAAATCATCTGGTAGCTTGAAATCTCGAATGAGTCGGATATAGGATTGGGCATAGGTTTCCTGCATTTCCGCTAATAAATCATCTCGGGTTGGGTAATAGCGGTAAAAGGTTTTCTTGTTGATTAGGGCTAATTTAGCTAGTTTAGTTACTGTGATTTTGTCATAGTCCTTTTGACAAATTAGTTCTTCAAAGGCTTGATAAATAGCTGAAATGGTCCGTTTTACCCGTAAATCTTCGTTTCCTGTTAGTTGCATAAGACTCCTTTCCAATAGTTTCGCAGATGCTTTTGATTAGGCAGAAGGAACGTCCCTACTGGACAAACATGGCATCACCGAAGCTAAAGAAACGATAGCCTTCGTCAACCGCGTGCTTGTAAGCATCAAGGACAAATTCCCGTCCTGCAAAAGCAGACACCAGCATGACTAAGGTTGACATGGGCAGGTGAAAATTAGTGGAAAAAGCATCAACAACGGTAAACGTGTAGCCAGGTTTGATAAAGATATTGGTCCAACCACTGTCAGCTTGGAGCTTGCCACCATATTTTTGTCCGATGGTCTCTAGGGTACGAATGGAGGTTGTGCCGACGGCAACGATACGACCACCAGCAACTTTGACCTGATTGAGGGTATTGGCTGCCTCTGCTGTCAGCTGGTAGAACTCCGAGTGCATGTCATGGTCATCCAGATTTTCCACAGAGACAGGGCGAAAGGTTCCCAGTCCGACGTGTAGGGTCAGCTCGACCAGATGAACCCCCTTGGCTTTAATGGCTGTCAGCAGCTCTGGTGTAAAGTGCAGTCCTGCTGTTGGGGCTGCCGCAGAGCCGTTTTCCTTGGCGTAAACGGTTTGGTAACGATCTTTATCTGCTAGCTTCTCATGGATATAGGGAGGTAACGGCATTTCGCCAAGGCTTTCCAGTACTTCGAGAAAAATCCCATCGTAGCTAAACTCGACAATCCGTCCACCGTGCTCCAGCTCTGCTATGATGGTCGCAACCAAGCGACCGTCCCCAAAGCTAACCCTTGCCCCAGTCTTTAGGCGTTTAGCTGGTTTGGCCAGCACCTCCCAGCAGTCCCCTTCGGTGTTTTTGAGGAGCAAAAGCTCGACATGGCCTCCTGTGTCAGGCTTTTGCCCGTAGAGGCGGGCAGGTAAAACGCGAGTGTTGTTCATGACCAGAGCGTCACCAGGGTTGAGTTGGTCGATGATGTGGTCAAAGCTGGTATCGGTCATCTCCTTAGTATCACGGTTGATGACGAGGAGGCGTGAGGCATCGCGTTGCTCCAACGGTGTCTGAGCAATCAAGTGCTCGGGTAAGTAAAAATCAAAATCTTTCGTATTCATGGTTTTCATTATAGCACATTTTAGCCTAAAAATAAGATGAAAGCCTTGACAAAAATTGGTCTATACCATATAATAGAGGTATCAAATCGGTATAGACCAAAAGGAGACATCATGAAAATCATTCGTGTGAAGGACAGCGTTGAAGGCGGCAGGGTTGCTTTTGAACTGCTCAAGGAAAAATTAGCAGCTGGAGCTCAAACATTAGGACTTGCAACAGGTAGCACGCCAATCGAGTTTTACAAGCAAATCGTTGCCAGTGATCTTGATTTATCGGGGCTACGTAGCATTAACTTGGATGAGTATGTCGGACTGTCTGCTGACAACGACCAATCTTATCATCACTTTATGCACCAAAATCTCTTTCATGCTAAACCATTCAAAGAAAGCTTTTTGCCTAACGGCTTAGCAGAAGATTTGGACGCTGAAACCAAGCGCTACGATGCGCTTCTTGAGCAGTACCCTGTGGATTTGCAGATTTTAGGGATTGGCAACAACGGTCATATCGGCTTCAACGAACCAGGAACGCCTTTTGAAGCTAAAACACAGGTGGTTGACTTGGCTGAGGACACCATCAAGGCTAATGCTCGCTTCTTTGATGATGAAAGCGAGGTTCCACGCCAAGCCATTTCCATGGGCATCAGTAGCATTTTAGCAGCTAAGAGTATCATTTTGATGGCTTACGGGGCGGCAAAAGCTGACGCGATTGCTGGAATGGTCAATGGTCAGCCGACAAGGGATCTGCCTGCCAGCAGCTTGCAAAACCATCCAGAAGTCTATGTCATTGTCGATGATGCAGCTGCTAGCAAGTTAGATTAAGAGTAGTAATGAGGCTGGGACCAAAGTCCTGGTCTTTTTAACAAGGCTTATGAGCTGTTCCAGATTGAATAAGAGAAATAACCAGTTAACAGGTGGTCGGCTTATTTACAAGTGTTATGGCACTTCTTTTTCTTATTTTTTGACGAATAAGACAATAGGAGGTGAAGAGGTGTTAGTCGCTATGCGTTCAGATGGTCGTCTGGTCAATGTTTTGGAGGAGGCTTGTTCCAAAAGAGAGACTTATCGGTGCCCTGCTTGTCAGGCACCTGTCTGTTTCAAGCAGGGGAAGGTCATGCGACCACACTTTGCTCACATTCGCTTGGCAGATTGTCAATTTTTCCATGAAAATGAATCCGCAGAGCACTTGGAATTAAAAGCCGCTCTCTATCGCAGTTTATCGGCCCACGGGATTTCAGTGGAGATTGAGGCGGTTTTGCCTGAGTTGGGACAGGTGGCAGATTTATTGATTAATGGCAGCTTGGTTTTGGAAGTTCAGTGCAGTCGATTGAGCCTTGTGCGTTTAAGAGAGCGAACAGTAGCCTATCAGCAGGCAGGCTACCAAGTTATCTGGCTACTGGGAAAAAAGCTCTGGCTAGGGCAAACAGCCAGCCAACTTCATCGTCAGATGGCTAATTTTTCACAAAATATGGGGATTTATCTCTGGGAGTTGGATGCCGTTAAGCAGGAATTACGGTTGCGGTATTTGTTGCACGAAGACTTAACTGGTCGCCTGCAAGGGCTGGTGATGAGCCGCCCCTTAAGCGGTGATGTGATGGATTTTCTGCGGCAGCCTTTTGCCAGTCAGCGACTTGCTCAGTTGACGGTAGCTATGTTACCGGACCCCGCCGCCTATGTTCAGCGCCAGCTTGTTCAGAAAAATACCAGATGGCTGGAGCGTCAGGCGCAAGCTTACACGCGAGGGGATAATCTTTTAACCTGGTCAGCGGCAGCTTTTTACCCTCAGGTGCAGCCTATGGCTGTGGAGGGGCTTGATTTGGGGCGATATTTGGCACAATTTACAGCTTTTTATGAGAAAAATGAGGCAACGAGCAGACAAACCCTTTATCCTCCGCGATTTTATGCTATAATGGAGAACAGAACAATAGGAAAGGAATAATGATTTATGTCAGAAAATCGGACACATCTTGATGTCAAGCACACTTGGGACTTGACCACTATTTTCCCAACAGATGAGGCGTGGGAGGCGGAGTTTGAAGCTTTACAGACTGATGTTGAATCAGCAGTAGCGTATCAAGGGCATTTGCTGGACTCGGCGGCTAGTCTTTTGGAAATCACAGAAGCTCAGTTAGGCTTAGCGCGTCGCATCGAAAAACTCTATGTCTATGCTTCCATGAAAAATGATGAGGACACGACAGTTGCTAAGTATCAGGAGTTCCAAGCTAAAGCACTGTCAGTTTATGCGGCATTCAGTGGAACGTTTGCCTTCTATGAACCAGAGTTTATGACCATCACAGAGGAGCAGTACCAGGAGTTTCTGTCAGAAGAAGCAGGACTTGCGCTTTATAAGCACTATTTTGAGCGCTTATTCCAACAAAAAGAACATGTTCTATCACAGGCAGAAGAAGAGCTTTTGGCTGGCGCCAGCGAGATTTTCGGTTCCGCATCCGAGACCTTCTCCATTTTAGATAATGCGGATATCCTTTTCCCAATAGTACCAGATGGTGAGGGTGGTGTAGTCGAGTTGACTCATGGGACTTACATCAAATTGTTGGAAAATAAGGACCGTGATGTCCGCCGTGAGGCCTATGAAGGTTTGTATAGTGTTTACGAGCAGTTCCAACACACCTATGCCAAGACGTTACAAACCAATGTCAAGGTTCACAACTACAAGGCCAAGGTCAGAAAATACGCCTCTGCCCGTCAAGCGGCTCTAGCAGCCAATTTTATCCCAGAGTCTGTTTATGAGACCTTGGTTGAAACAGTTAACAAACACCTGCCCTTGCTGCATCGCTACATCAAACTCCGTCAGGATATCCTTGACTTGCCTGACCTCAAGATGTATGATCTCCTAACCCCGCTGTCAGAAACTGACCTCTCAATGACCTATGAGGAAGCGTTGACCAAGGGACAAGAAGTCTTGTCTATTTTTGGAGAGGATTATGCCCGTCGGGTTAAGGAGGCGTTTGAGAACCGTTGGATTGATGTTCACGAGAACAAGGGCAAGCGCTCTGGTGCTTATTCTGGTGGGTCTTACGATACCAATGCTTTTATGCTGCTCAACTGGCAAGACAACCTCAACAACTTCTACACCTTGCTTCACGAGACGGGTCACAGCATGCACTCCATGTACACTCGTGAGAACCAGCCGTATGTGTACGGTGATTACTCTATTTTCTTAGCAGAGATTGCCTCAACGACTAATGAGAATATCCTGACTGAAGCCCTCCTGCAAGAGGTGACGGATGAGAAGGTTCGCTTTGCTATTCTCAATAACTACCTTGATGGTTTCCGTGGTACCATCTTCCGTCAAACCCAGTTTGCTGAGTTTGAAGATGCTATCCACAAGGCTGATCAAGCTGGAGAAGTGCTGACCAGTGACTACCTCAACAAGCTCTATGCGGATATCAATGAGAAGTACTATGGTCTCTCTGCTGAGGACAATCCGCAAATTCAGTATGAGTGGGCGCGTATTCCGCACTTCTACTATAACTACTATGTTTATCAGTATGCAACAGGCTTTGCAGCTGCTAATTTCTTGGCAGATAAGATTGTCTATGGCACACAAGAGGATAAGGATAAGTATCTGGACTACCTCAAGGCTGGTAACTCAGATTACCCACTCAACGTCATCAAAAAAGCTGGTGTTGATATGGAAGAAGTGGACTATCTTGAAGCAGCCTTCGCTGTTTTTGAGAAACGCTTGATCGAGTTGGAAGAGTTGGTTGCAAAAGGTGCACACAAATAGATGATAAAAGGGCGGCTGACTGCCCTTTTTCGTTAAGGAGGGATAACCGATGGACATTAGACGATTAGCAGTAACTGATGAAGTTGCTTTTCTCGATTTTAACCTCCTTTTAGTGGCGGAACGTGAAGCAGGAAATGGGTTTGTTGAAACCAGACCAGTTACTGATTTTCTAGCCTTCTACGAAAAGACCAGACGAGAGGAAACAACAACTGCCAACCCTGACTGGTCAACGTCAACCAATTATTACGCCTTTATCGGTGATGAGATAGCTGGACGAATCGGTTGTCGTTGGGAATTGGATAAGGGGGATTTAGCGACTGTGGGTGGCCATATCGGCTATGTTACTTCACCCAAGTTTCGGCAGCAGGGGGTTATGAGGACTCTGCTCCGCTATGCCCTTGACCGCTACGAGGAAAGAGGAATTAACCGTGTCTTTATCACTGCTTTGGCGGACAATCTGCCCAGTTGCAAGACGATTGAGAGTGTCGGCGGTGTGTTGCAGGACATTATCACTCTTAAGGACGGAAAAACCTTAGCCCGCTATTGGGTGACGAGATAAGAAAACCCCACTCTCAACTATCTATCGAGAGTGGGGTTGATTTTAGCGCTCAGATACAGCTGTAAACCGTTGGCGGATGAAACGGGCGTTTTCCAGCTCATCAACCATGGCCAAGGCGTAGTCGGCATAGCTGATGTAGCTCTCACCAGCAGCGTTGAGGATGAGTTCTTCGCCACCAAGGGTATAAGCCCCTGTTGCCCGTCCGTCTGGATCAAAGGTCATTGCTGGACTGAAATAGGTCCAAGCGACCGTTGAAAATAGGCGTAGAACAGCAAGCCCAGCATTTGAGGCCTGAATAAAGGGAACAAAATCCTCGGGAAATTCAGGCTGGCTGGTGTGGCTATCATCTAGATAGAGACTGCCAGCACCGCCGACAACAAGGAGACGGGTGTCACTGTCTGACAAGAGGCGGGCAATGTGACGATGCCCTTCCTCAAAGAGATGAAAGAGGTCTGGTGTCCAAAAACCTGTTGCAATGATAAGGGCGTCCAGACCCGCGACATCTGCTGTCGTGATGGAGAGGATGTCTTTTTCGATGACAGGTGTTAGGTCCGTTTTTTGAGCATCGCGGACGATGGCTGTGACCTCATGACCGCGCTTGAGAGCTTCTTGAGCAATGCGTTTGCCAGCTTTTCCGTTGGCACCGATAATGGCAATTTTCATAGAGTCTACCTACCTTTTTTGACAAAATTGTGTTATAATCGATTACACCACTATTTTAACAAGTTAGTAGAAAATAACAAGTAGGTTTTTTATGAATAGTTAGTATCTTTTGGGATAGAAATGGATGATATAAAGGAGAAAAAGATGGAATTATTTGGCAAGTGCCCGTTTGTAACCACGCAAAAACTCATTTCAGGGAAATGGGCGATTTTGATTTTGCATCATTTGGATGGACAGACCAAGCGATTTGGGGAACTCCAACGAGATCTGGGAGAAATTACCCAATCAACCCTGACCAAGCAATTACGCTATCTAGAAGACGAGGGCTTGATTACACGAACGGTTTACCCAGAAGTCCCGCCTCGGGTTGAGTATCGCTTAACAGCGATTGGGCAGGAATTTCACGCTGTCTTAGAGCAAATCGAGGTCTGGGGTGGGAAGTATATTAGAACACTCAAAGAGGGAAATTAGAATGACAAAAACCGCGTTTATTTGGGATTTTGACGGTACTCTAGCAGATTCTTATCCAGCCATTATGATCGTGCTAAAACAGCTCTATGCGCAGCATGGCTGGGCTTTCGATGAGACGGAAGTTGGGGAGTTTATCCTTCGGACTTCCGTTAAACACTTGTTGGAGACTCAAGCAAAGAAGGCTGATTTAGAAGGTGATGATCTCCAACTGATGGCTAGTTTTATGGCAGGGCAGGAGCAGTTAGATGACCAGATTATCCTGATGCCAGGTGCTCTAGACGTTCTGGCTCAGACAGCTTCTGCTGGTGTCCATCACTTTATCTATACCCACAAGGGAGCAACGACTGATGCGGTCCTCGAACGCCTGGGCATTGCTGATTATTTCACTGAGGTGATTAACAGCACTCACGGCTTTGCCAGAAAACCAGAGCCGGATGCTCTTTTCTATCTTTTGGACAAGTATGGACTGGACAAAACCCAGACCTACTATATTGGTGACCGTTCTCTGGATAGGGAAGCTGCCGAGCGGGCAGGAATTCACTCCATTAATCTGACCCAGCCAGACAGTCCAACCAATACCAACATTGAACACTTACGGGATATTTTGGCACTACCGATTTTCTAGTAAATATGGTACAATCGTCTTATGGTAAAAACATATAATGAACACTCCAATAACAACATGAGACGCCCCGTGGTCAAGCCTGAAATTGTTGATTTTATGCGACACCAGCAGGCGCCGGTTACTGGTCATCTGGCAGAGCTTGAGGCTTTTGCCAAGGCACACAATGTCCCTGTGATTCCCCATGAGACAGTGGCTTATTTTCGCTTTCTCTTGCAGACCTTGCAACCCAAGCAGATTTTAGAAGTCGGAACGGCTATCGGCTTTTCAGCTCTACTCATGGCTGATAATGCCCCGTCTGCCCAAATCACGACCATCGACCGCAATCCTGAGATGATTGAGCTGGCTAAGGCTAATTTTTCCAAGTATGATCATTGCCAGCAAATTACCCTCTTGGAGGGCGATGCGGTGGATCTTTTGGGTGGATTGACGGAAACTTATGACCTCGCCTTTATGGATTCTGCTAAATCCAAGTACATCGTCTTTCTCCCTGAAATCCTCAAGCGATTAAGGGTCGGCGGTGTCGTCGTCATTGACGACGTATTTCAAGGCGGTGACGTTGCTCTGCCATTTGACCAAATCCACCGTGGACAACGGGCTATCTACAAGGGACTTCACAAGCTCTTTGAGGCGACCCTGAATCACCCTGATTTGACAGCAACTTTACTGCCACTAGGTGACGGGCTTTTGATGATTCGTAAAAACGCAGAAAATATTGTCCTTCCAGACTAAGTTATTTTTAAGAAAATGTGCTATAATGATAGGGTTAAGATTGAAAAGGAGTAACTAATCATGAAAAAACGCTTTGTGATGGGAGCTTTGACGCTTCTGTCGGTAACAACGCTGGCAGCTTGTGCCAAGGGGGCAACAGAAGAGACGAAGTTGGTCACAATGAAAGGTGACACGATTACAGTTTCTGATTTCTATGCAGAGGTTAAGAAAACATCTGCTGCTCAACAAGCTATGCTGACCTTGATTTTATCACGAGTTTTTGAGGAACAATATGGTGATAAAGTGTCCGAGGAAAAAGTTACTGAAGCCTATAACAAGACAGCAGAGCAGTACGGCGACAACTTTGCTAATGCTCTGGCTCAAGTCGGCTTGACAACAGAGACTTATAAGCAAGAATTGCGCAAAAATTTACTGCTGGAATATGCGGTAGAAGAAGCTGCCAAAAAAGAAATCACTGACGAAACCTATGCCAAGGCCTTTGAAACTTATACCCCAGAAATTACAGCACAAGTTATTCTCCTCCAAACAGAGGATGAAGCAAAAGCTGTTTTAGAGCAAGTTAAGGCTCAAGGCGCTGACTTTGCAGCGATTGCCAAGGAAAAAACCAAGGCTTCTGAGACGGAGTATAAGTTTGATAGTGCAGAAAACAATCTTCCTGCAGAAGTGCGTGCAGCAGCTGCGAAGCTTGATGTTAACGGTATCTCAGAGATTGTCCCTGTCACTAACCAGCAGACCTTTACGACAGGCTACTACATTATCAAGACAACGGCTAAGACAGAGAAGGCTTCTGATTGGAAGACATATAAAAATCGTTTGGAATTGATGCTTCTTGCTGAGAAAAAGGCTGACAGCAATTTCCAACGTCAAGTGGTTGCGGCAGCTTTGGAGAAGGCAAATGTTAAAATCAAAGACGATGCTTTCGCCAATATTTTATCAGCTTATGCGGCAACAGATGCTGTAGCGTCATCAAGTGCCGAAACCAGCAACAGTTCAGCAGAAACCTCTAGTTCAGAGGAAAAATCAGAATAAGGTAAGAATGAGTGTTAACCATCAATGTTCAGAAAGCTGGCGGCTGTTGTGAGCCAGTCATTGATTAACATGTCTGCTACTTACTAAGAAAATCAAATAAAGAAGAGGATGACAAGGTCATTGAATGAGGGTGGTACCGCGGTTTTTCGCCCCTCGTTTGATGGTTTTGTCATTTTTTGAGGAATGGTGCAAGATGAAGAAGTTCTATATTAAGCAAAGATTTTGGTCCTTGGCAGGCAAATTTCAGGTTAAAGACCAGCATAATCAGCCGCACTATGAGGTAGCCGGTTCCTTGCTCAAGTGGCTCAAAGAATTTACCATCACGGATATGGCTGGTCAGGAGGTCGCTCGGATTAAGCGGCAGTGGACGTGGTTTTTGCCACGCTTTACCATTACCTTAGCCAGTGGGGAGCAGTTTGCCCTGCAAAAGGAGTTTAGCTGGTTTCGCCCGCGCTATCGGATTGAGGGACTAGATATGGTTGTTCAGGGTGATTTCTGGGATATGGACTTCACCCTAAAAAAAGGCGGTCGCAAGATTGCAGACATCAATCAAGAATGGTTTCGTCTCACCTCGACCTACCAAGTGACGGTTCATGAGGAAGCCTACAGCGATTTGGTAATTGCCCTTGTTATTGCCATTGACTACGTTAAGGAAACAGAAGCGGCAGCTAGCGCTAGCTCAGCCGCTAATTAAAGGAGATATTGATAATGAGATACATGACATCAGC
Organism: Streptococcus sp. E24BD; assembly: GCF_041807825.1. Classification (NCBI taxonomy): domain Bacteria; kingdom Bacillati; phylum Bacillota; class Bacilli; order Lactobacillales; family Streptococcaceae; genus Streptococcus; species Streptococcus sp. E24BD. Next base: position 70,974 of record NZ_JBGTZB010000002.1, read on the forward strand.
TGAAGTACGCCAAATGTGGCTGGATTTCTTTGCCTCAAAAGGCCACAGCGTTGAGCCATCAGCCAATTTGGTGCCGGTCAACGACCCAACCCTGCTCTGGATCAATTCTGGGGTTGCAACTTTGAAAAAATATTTTGACGGGACGGTAAATCCTGAAAATCCACGGATTACCAATGCTCAAAAATCCATCCGTACTAATGACATTGAAAATGTCGGTAAGACCGCTCGTCACCACACCATGTTTGAGATGTTGGGCAACTTTTCTATTGGGGATTATTTCCGTGATGAGGCCATTGCTTTTGCCTTTGAGCTCTTGACCAGCCCAGACTGGTTTGCTATGCCTTTGGACAAGCTCTACATGACTTATTATCCTGCGGATACGGATTCTTACAATCGCTGGATTGAGCTGGGGGTTGACCCTAGCCACCTGATTCCTCTGGAGGATAATTTCTGGGAAATCGGTGCTGGACCATCAGGACCAGACACAGAGATTTTCTTTGACCGTGGAACAGACTTTGACCCAGAAAACATCGGGATTCGCCTGCTAGAAGAGGACATTGAAAACGACCGTTACATCGAGATTTGGAATGTGGTGCTGTCCCAGTTCAACGCTGATCCTGCGGTTCCACGCAGCGAGTACAAGGAACTGCCAAATAAAAACATCGATACGGGAGCTGGTCTGGAGCGTCTGGTCTCCATTTTCCAAGGGGCTAAGACCAACTTTGAGACCGACCTCTTCCTGCCGATTATCGAGCGAGTGGAAGCCATGTCTGGTAAGACCTATGACCCTGATGGCGACAACATGAGCTTCAAGGTTATCGCTGACCATATCCGTGCCCTCAGTTTTGCCATCGGTGATGGGGCTCTGCCTGGAAACGAAGGGCGTGGCTACGTTCTTCGTCGCCTCCTCCGTCGTGCGGTCATGCACGGTCGCCGTCTCGGCATTGATAAGCCCTTCCTTTACGAGCTGGTCGTGACAGTGGGCGAGATCATGAAGAGCTACTACCCAGAAATCCTTGAAAAACGTGACTTCATTGAGAAAATTGTCAAGCGAGAAGAAGAAACTTTTGCTCGCACCATTGACGCAGGGTCTGTTCACTTGGAAGAGCTCTTGGCAGATTTGAAAAAAGCAGGGCAGGCCACCGTGTCTGGTCAGGATATTTTCAAACTCTATGACACCTATGGTTTCCCTGTTGAGTTGACCGAAGAATTGGCAGAGGATGCTGGCTTTGCCATTGACCACGAGGGCTTCAAGGCAGCCATGAAAGAGCAGCAAGACCGCGCTCGTGCTAGCGTGGTAAAAGGTGGCTCTATGGGCATGCAAAACGAGACGTTGGCTGCGCTGGTTGAGCCATCCACCTTTATCTACGGAGAGACTAGCTTGACGAGCCCGCTCTCTGTCATCATCGCTGACAATGAAAGGACAGAAGCCATCTCTGAGGGACAAGCGCTGTTGCTCTTTGAGCAAACGCCGTTTTATGCGGAGATGGGTGGTCAGGTGGCTGACCACGGTGTGATTAAAAATGACAAGGGTGACACGGTGGCGAAGGTCATTGATGTCCAAAAGGCGCCGAATGGACAGCCGCTCCACACCGTAGAAGTATTGGCTAGCCTGTCTGTTGGTACAAGCTATGTGCTGGAGATTGATAAGGCACGCCGTCAGGCGGTGGAGAAAAACCATACTGCGACGCACTTGCTCCATGCAGCCCTCCACGACATCATCGGTGAGCATGCGACCCAAGCAGGCTCCCTTAACGAAGCTGGTTTCCTTCGCTTTGACTTTACCCACTTTGAGGCGGTGACAGCAGAAGAGCTCCGCCGTATCGAGGAGCAGGTTAATGAGAAAATTTGGGAGGCCCTTCCTGTTGTGACCGTTGAAACGGATGTGGAGACGGCAAAAGGCATGGGAGCCATGGCTCTCTTTGGCGAGAAGTACGGCAAGGTTGTGCGTGTCGTGACCATTGGCGACTATTCCATCGAGCTTTGTGGGGGAACCCATGTCGGCAATACCGCTGAAATCGGCCTCTTCAAGATTGTCAAAGAAGAGGGAATCGGCTCTGGAACTCGTCGTCTCCTAGCGGTGACAGGTCGCGAAGCCTTCTTGGCTTACCGTGAGCAAGAGGACGCCCTCAAGACCATTGCGGCAACCTTGAAAGCTCCGCAACTGAAAGAGGTGCCAAATAAGGTCGCTAGCCTGCAAGCCGACCTCCGTGAGTTGCAAAAAGAAAATGCCAGTCTGAAAGAAAAAGCTGCAGCAGCGGCAGCTGGTGACCTCTTTAAGGAGGTCAAGGAAGCAAACGATCTTCACTACATTGCTAGTCAAGTTGATGTTGCTGATGTAGGGGCTCTTCGCACTTTTGCAGACAATTGGAAGCAGGGAGACTACTCAGATGTCTTGGTTCTGGTAGCGGCTATCGGAGACAAGGTAAACCTCCTTGTCGCTAGCAAGTCAGCAAACGCCCACGCTGGCAATCTGGTTAAGGCGCTCGCTCCTATCATCAACGGTCGTGGTGGCGGTAAGCCAGACATGGCCATGGCAGGAGGAGCTGACGCTAGCAAGATAGCGGACTTACTGGCAGCTGTTGGTGAGAATTTATAGTAGTGCAGAGGCTGGGACAAATGTCCTAACCTTCCCTTTTTGTTATTGTTAACAAAGTTAGACGCAGTGGTTGGGTGCTTCAAGGTGCCTGTGCCTTGAAGGTGGCAACTCTACTCTCTAATGTTCTGGTGTTATCACCTGAACAGCCCTAACGAATGAGGAAAGCAATATTTCCCAAATTTCAAACCTCAAATCGCCACTTCTTAACTGTTGAAGCCATGCGGAGGTGGGATAAAAAGGTCAGGATGCCTTTTTATCGGGAAATGAAACTTGCTGAGCAAGTGTCAAAAACGGTCTGGGAGAGATCGTTTTAGCCCGAACCCTAGATATTTGACAGGTGGGGAGGCATCAACTACTAATCAATGACCGATTGAGTCCCGCTCTCAGACTTGAGAAAAAGTCGTTTAGACTGTTTTCTTCAGTCTTTTTTGCTACTCAGTTGTGCAGGATAGCTACTCGTGAGAAAATGATAGTAGACTTGCATTATTGGTGAATAGCTATAAAAGTAGGAATCGTTTTTAACAGGTAGCGATGTTATGCTTCTTTTGATATCAGAAAAACGATATCTTAGCTCATGATATGGCAAGTGATATTCCAGTAAGTCTTTGGAACTCAAACCTACGTCCGTATCTTTCTCATGCAAAGTATGGTATAATAGAAGACAAAGAAACGAGGTTATCATGTCATTTAAGGATTTTAATTTTAAGCCCTTTATCCAAGTAGCGTTGGACGAGGTGAACTTTATTCAGCCGACAGGAGTGCAGCAAAAGCTGATTCCTGTGGTGCGTTCGGGTCGCGACTTGGTCGGCGAGTCAAAGACTGGTTCCGGTAAGACCCACACTTTCCTCTTGCCTATTTTTGAAAAGATTGATCCAGCGGTGGACCACGTACAGGTGGTCATCACAGCACCGTCTCGAGAGCTGGCAACCCAGATTTACCAAGCTACTCGTCAGATTGCAACACACTCGGCTGAGGAGATTCGGGTGGTCAACTATGTCGGTGGCACAGATAAACTCCGCCAAATTGAGAAGCTAACTAGTAGCCAGCCTCACATTGTCATCGGGACGCCGGGTCGGATTTATGACTTGGTCAAATCAGGTGATTTGGGTATCCATAAGGCACATACCTTTGTCGTGGACGAAGCCGATATGACCTTAGACATGGGCTTCTTAGACACGGTAGATAAGATCGCGGCTAGCCTGCCCAAGCAGGTGCAAATCCTGGTCTTCTCAGCGACGATTCCACAGAAGCTCCAGCCCTTTCTCAAAAAATACCTAACCAACCCTGTCATGGAGCAAATCAAGACCAAAACAGTCATCGCAGACACCATTGACAACTGGCTGGTCTCCACCAAAGGGCGGGATAAGAATGCTCAGATTTTGGCGATTGCAAAGACTCTACAGCCTTACTTGGCCATGATTTTCGTCAACACCAAGGAGCGAGCGGACGACCTTCACGGCTATCTGGTCGCCAATGGGCTCAAGGTAGCTAAAATCCATGGTGGCATTCAGCCCCGTGAGCGCAAACGCATTATGGCGCAGGTCAAGCACTTAGACTACGAGTACATCGTAGCGACTGATTTAGCAGCGCGCGGTATCGACATTGAGGGGGTCAGTCACGTCATCAATGATGCCATTCCTCAAGATTTGTCCTTCTTTGTTCACCGAGTGGGGCGAACGGGTCGCAATGGCTTGCGCGGCACAGCTATCACCCTCTATCACCCGAGCGATGACAGCGATATTCGTGAGCTAGAGAAACTTGGCGTGACGTTTACACCAAAAACCATCAAAGATGGCGAAATCATTGATACCTACGACCGCGATCGTCGAGTCAATCGGGAAAAATCTCATGAGAAACTCGACATCGAGATGATTGGTTTGGTTAAAAAGAAAAAGAAGAAAATCAAACCAGGCTACAAGAAAAAAATCCAGTGGGCGGTCAAAGAAAAACGCCGTAAGGAAAAACGCATTGAAGCTCGTGCCAAAGGCAGAGCCGAGCGCAAAGCTAAAAAGCAAAGTTTTTAAGTTGTTTTTCCTGAATGTGAAGAAAACAAATAAAGATTGAAGAGGTGGCGTTTGAGCCTATTCTTCAATCTTTTTGTTGTTGCTGATAGAAAGTGGTAACACAATCATTGGAAACAAGCCTCTTTTGGGATCATAATAAAAGCAATCTATTACAATAGGAAGGTGGTGTTCGCTATGGAACGGTACTTGGTTTGGATGGGAATTGCAATTATTCAACTTATGATTATCATATTGTTGAATAATCAAAAAAGTCATTTGGCAAATCAGTTGACCCATTTACTCTTAGAGCCTAGGTCGGAGGACAGGTTTTTGCGCTAATTAAAAACTGATTCAGAGCCTGATCGCATCAAAAAAATCAATCAACAATATGCCGTTGGACTTGCTAATTCGGTAAAAATTGCTAAAGATGTGGACTAATGATAGCAGTTGCTTATGACAGAACAGACATTCCCTAGAAAAGGTGATAAAATGACCAAATAATTAGTGTTATTGGATTTAGAGTGATCGAAAGTTATTGTCCTGTCGATGCGGACAGTCGACAATCAAGAGGTGGATGATCAGGTTACTCAGTCCTTATAAGAGACCATTGCCATCGTGAAACAAGAGAAGTATCACGGACTGGTCTTGGAAACTAGACTTGGAAAGGCTCGTCAGAGTTTTGCTGATTTGGTGATTAAAAAGGTCATTCGCTTGACCCCCTGAGGAGCGACAAGTTTGGGAAAATTTCAAGGAAAGAGAGGGCAATCAGGCGACCAAAAATGGCATGTTAGGCTATTTAGCCAGTGCTTTTCATGGGTTTAGGTGATCACTTGTTTATCTTTACAAACCAGATGCGGTGGCATCTGGTTTTTTCTTCATAAGATTTTCCTATCGTGTCTATTAGAACTAACTATTAGAAAATAGAGGAAGAATGTGATAGACTAGTATAATTAGTAGCAGTTCCATGTAAACTTTTGGAACGTTAGAAAGGAACCTATCCTATGTTTTTAGTAGCCGTACCAGCATGGTATCAGGAGTTTTTAGAATGGATTCCAGCTGGTAAATTATTTAGTTGGCGAGCGGTATTTGATGCCCTGCCAAAGATTTTAGAACGTCTCCCTGTGACCTTGGGGCTGACGTTTGCAGGAGCATGTTTCGGCTTGGTACTAGCTCTGCTATTTGCCATCGTCAAAATCAATCGGGTCAAGGTGCTTTACCCAATCCAAGCGGTTTTTGTGAGTTTTTTGCGGGGGACGCCCGTTCTGGTGCAACTTATGCTGACCTACTACGGGATTCCGCTGGTGCTCAAAGCCATCAATACGAAGTATGGGTTTAACTTTAATATTAACGATATTCCTGCACAGGTTTTTGCCATCACTGCCTTTGCTTTTAATGAAGCAGCCTACACCAGCGAGACCCTTCGGGCAGCGATTTTATCGGTCAATCCTGGTGAGATTGAAGCAGCGAGGAGTCTTGGCATGACCGAGGCTCAGGTCTACCGTCGGGTAATCATTCCCCATGCGGCGGTGGTCGCAACCCCCACACTCATCAATACCCTGATTGGTTTGACCAAGGGCACATCGTTAGCCTTTAACGCAGGGATCGTGGAAATGTTTGCTCAGGCTCAGATTTTGGGTGGGAGTGACTACCGTTATTTCGAGCGCTTCATCTCTGTTGCCTTGATTTACTGGGGGATTAGCATTATCATCGAAAATATCGGTCGTTTGATCGAGAAGAAGATGGAAATCAAGTCACCAGACCGTGTGGAAGGAGGACGAGTACATGATTAAAATCAGCAACCTCTCAAAGGAATTTTCTGGACAAACTGTCTTGGACAACCTCAATTTGACCATCGAGAAAGGGGAGGTTATCGCCCTGGTCGGTGCATCAGGAGCAGGTAAATCGACCTTTTTACGGTCGCTCAATTACTTGGAAAAGCCTGACACAGGCAGTATTGACATTGACGGTTTTACCGTTGATTTCGGCAAGATTAGTAAGGAACAGGTGTTGACCTTGCGTCGCAAATTAGCCATGGTGTTCCAGCAATTCAACCTCTTTGAACGTCGGACGGCCCTTGATAATGTTAAAGAAGGCCTTAAACTGGTCAAGAAACTCTCCGACGAAGAAGCGACAGCTATCGCCAAAGAAGAGTTGGCAAAAGTCGGCCTAGCCGACCGTATGGGGCACTACCCCAAACATCTCTCTGGCGGTCAGAAACAGCGGGTTGCTATTGCTCGGGCATTGGCCATGAAACCTGATGTCTTGCTTCTGGACGAGCCCACCTCAGCCCTTGACCCTGAGCTGGTCGGTGAAGTTGAAAAATCCATCGCAGCAGCAGCCAAGAACGGTCAAACCATGATTTTGGTCAGTCACGACATGGGCTTTGTCTACGAAGTGGCAGATAAGGTACTTTTCCTTGAAAAAGGGAAAATTTTGGAAGAAGGCACGCCAGATCAGATTTTTAACCAGCCGAAACATGAGCGAACAAGAGAGTTTTTCGCTAACTATAAGAAGAATTTTAATTAGTCGAAAAAAGCAAGAAGTTTTGATATAATGAGAATACTCCTTTTTAGTGAGTATTTTTATGATGTGGAGACAAGGACATGCTGGCAGAGATTTTTGGTTTTTATTTACAAGGGCTGGGTCTTTCGGCGATAACAGCAGTTGTTCTGGGAGGGCTATGGTTACTCTACCGCGCGGCTAGGGGATTGGACGATAGTCAAAAACAACGCCGTCGAGTGCTTTATGAGCTGTCTCTTATGCTGCTGATGACGATTCCGGTCATGGCCTTCGCCTTTATGGCTATTTTGTTAATGGTGAAATCTTAAAAATAAATAAGGAAGTAAACGATATGTACGATACGATTATTATTGGTAGTGGGCCTGCGGGCATGACTGCTGCCCTCTATGCAGCACGTAGTAACTTAAAAACAGCACTGATTGAGCAGGGGGCACCTGGTGGTCAGATGAATAACACCCTGGACATTGAAAACTACCCAGGTTTTGACCTGATTACAGGACCAGAATTGTCCATGAAAATGCACGAACCCTTAGAAAAAATGGGTGTTGAAAACCTTTACGGTATTGTCACTGGTATTGAGGACAAGGGTGACCATAAATTGGTGAAAACAGCTGACACGACCTATGAGACGAAGACAGTCATTGTGGCGACAGGAGCCAAGCACCGTCTCTTGGGAGCACCTGGTGAGGATACCTATACTAGCCGTGGGGTCTCCTACTGTGCGGTCTGCGATGGGGCATTCTTCCGAGGACAAGACCTATTGGTTGTCGGTGGTGGAGACTCTGCTGTTGAAGAGGCCCTCTTTCTGACACGATTTGCTTCTAGTGTGACCATTATTCACCGACGTGATGAACTTCGTGCCCAAAAAGTTTTGCAAGACAGAGCCTTTGCTAACGATAAGATTAAGTTTATCTGGGACAGTGTCGTTAAGGAAATTAAAGGCAGTGACATCAAGGTTGATAGTGTTTTGGTGGAGAATGTCAAAACTGGTGAGCTGTCTGAACATGCCTTTGGCGGGGTCTTTATCTATGTTGGTCTAGACCCGGTTTCAGGTATGGTTGACGGTCTTGGCATTACAGATGATCAAGGGTGGATTGTGACAGATGAGCTGATGCGTACAGTGGTACCTGGAATTTTTGCCATCGGTGATGTTCGTCAAAAACACCTGCGTCAGATTACAACTGCTGTGGGTGATGGCGCCATCGCTGGTCAGCAGGCTTATCAGTACATTGTGGAACACGGATAAAAGAGCCTGTTCTTGTTATTGAGTAAAAGTTCACAAAAATAGCCCTCTTGGGCTATTTTTGGTATAATGGTGAGGTGAAAACTAGCTCTGCTATGTCCAGAAAAGGAGAAAATATGCTATACCCAGATGACAGTTTAACCCTGCATACGGATTTGTACCAGATTAACATGATGCAAGTCTATTTTAAGCAAGGTATTCACAACAAGCATGCGGTCTTTGAGGCTTACTTCCGAAAGCTCCCCTTTAACAATGGTTATGCCGTGTTTGCAGGCTTGGAGCGCTTGGTCAAGTACCTGCAGAATTTACGTTTTACGGAGACAGACATCGCTTACCTGCGGGAGATGAGCTATGATGAGGACTATCTGGCTTATCTAACAGACTTTAAGCTCCAGCTAACGGTTCGGTCGGCGCGTGAGGGGGACTTGGTCTTTGCCAATGAGCCCTTGGTGCAGATTGAAGGCCCGCTAGCCCATTGCCAGTTGATTGAGACCGCCCTGCTCAACATCATCAATTTCCAGACCTTGATTGCGACCAAGGCAGCTCGGATTAAGGCTGTTATCGAAGATGAGCCGCTGTTGGAATTTGGAACACGTCGGGCTCAGGAGATGGACGCTGCCATCTGGGGAACACGAGCAGCTGTTATCGGTGGGGCTGACGGAACCAGCAATGTGCGGGCAGGCAAGATTTTTGGCATTCCTGTCCTTGGAACCCATGCTCACGCTTTGGTCCAGACTTATGGTGATGATTACAAGGCCTTTAAGGCCTATGCCGAGACCCACTACGACTGTGTTTTCCTAGTTGACACCTATGATACCCTTCGAGTTGGGGTGCCTGCGGCCATCGATGTCGCTAAAGAGTTTGGGGATAAGATTAACTTTAAAGGAGTGAGACTGGATTCGGGTGATATGGCCTACCTGTCTAAGAAAGTCCGTCAACAGCTAGACGATGCTGGCTTCCCAAATGCTAAAATCTACGCCTCAAACGACCTTGATGAGAATACCATCCTCAACCTCAAGATGCAAAAGGCCAAAATTGATGTCTGGGGCGTCGGCACCAAACTGATTACTGCCTATGACCAGCCAGCTCTTGGTGCGGTTTATAAGATTGTCTCCATCGAAAACGACGAAGGGCGCATGGTTGATACCATCAAGCTCTCCAGCAACGCCGAAAAAGTCTCCACACCAGGTAAGAAACAAGTCTGGCGCATCACCAGCTGTGCCAAAGGCAAGTCAGAAGGGGACTACATCACCTATGCCGATGTCGATGTGACCAGTATGGATGAGATTTTTATGTTCCATCCCGTTTACACCTACATCAATAAGACGGTGCGTGAGTTCGAAGCCAGACCGCTCTTGATTGACATCTTCAAAGACGGTGAGCTGGTCTATGACCTGCCGAGCCTTGAGGAGATTAAAGAGTACAGCCGCCAGCAATACGACCAACTCTGGGACGAGTACAAGCGGATTCTCAACCCGCAGCCTTATCCAGTTGACCTCGCTCAAGACGTCTGGGATAACAAGATGAAGATTATCGATGACCTCCGCAAGAAAGCACAAGAACAAGCAAAGGAGAACGGGCAATGAGTTTACAAGACGAGATTATCAAGGAATTAGGGGTCAAACCTGTTATCGACCCTGCAGCAGAAATTCGCCGCTCCATCGACTTTCTAAAGGCTTATCTGCGCAAACACCCCTTTCTTAAAAGTTTGGTATTGGGCATTTCAGGTGGGCAGGATTCGACTCTCGCTGGGCGCCTGGCCCAGCTCGCCATCGCAGAGCTCCGTCAGGAGACAAGCGATGACAGTTATCAGTTCATCGCTGTGCGTCTGCCTTATGGTATCCAAGCAGATGAAGCAGATGCTCAAAAAGCCTTAGCCTTTATCCAACCGGACCAAACCCTGACGGTCAATATCAAGGAAGGGGTTGATGGCATTGTTGCTGGTTTAGCAGCAGCTGGACAGTACATCTCAGACTTCAATAAGGGCAACATCAAGGCCAGAATGCGCATGATTGCCCAGTACGCAATTGCAGGAGATAACAAGGGTGCCGTCATCGGAACGGATCATGCTGCTGAGAATATCACAGGTTTCTTTACCAAGTTTGGCGATGGTGGCGCAGACATTCTGCCTCTCTTTCGTCTCAATAAGCGGCAAGGCAAGCAACTCTTGCAAGAACTAGGAGCAGACCCTGCTCTCTACAACAAAGTCCCCATTGCAGACCTCGAAGAAAACAAGCCTCAGCAGGCTGACGAAGTGGCGCTCGGTGTCACCTACACGGCTATTGACGACTACCTTGAAGGTAAGACCATCGCAGAGCAAGACCGCCAGATTATTGAAAATTGGTGGCATAAGACCCAGCACAAACGCCATCTGCCGATTACAATTTTTGATGAGTTTTGGAAATAGCTGAGCGGCCTCTCGGTGTCTTAGTCTAATATGATGAAGTAACAAATATATAAAGAGATTTGGCTTTGATTGTCTAAAGCCAAATTTTTTAGTGTTGTGGTGAAAAGTTTGTCAGCAGATTCAGAGGCTTTCGTAGAGTCGCTGGTCAAAACTGACATTGGCTGTGATAACAATGCCTTATCGAAAACATGACAAATTCATTGCTACGTCAAAAACTCAGCCTTTCCTTTTATAAAAAATTGGAAATATGGTACAATAAAGGTTATGACAGTAGAATTTCATCATGTGACAGTACTTCTAAAAGAGACTGTGGATAGTCTTGCTATTAAGCCTGACGGTGTCTATGTTGATGCGACCTTGGGTGGCGCTGGGCATTCCAGTTACCTCTTATCTCAACTGAGTGATAAGGGGCATTTGTATTGCTTTGACCAAGATCAGGCAGCAATCGACCATGCAATGATAAGACTTAAGCCATACGTTGAAAAAGGGCAGGTGACCTTTATCCGAGCCAATTTTCGCCAGTTGAAGCAGGCTTTAGCAGCACATGGTGTGGCAGAAATCGATGGCATTATATATGATTTAGGGGTATCTAGTCCGCAGTTGGATGAGCGGGAGCGAGGATTTTCCTATAAAAAAGATGCGCCGTTAGATATGCGGATGAACCGCGACCAAGCTTTTTCTGCCTATGATGTGGTTAATGGTTATGACTACCATGATTTAGTAAGGATTTTTTTCAAGTATGGTGAGGATAAATTTGCCAAACAGATTGCCAGAAAAATCGAGCAAATCAGGCAAGTCAAACCAATCGAGACCACAACAGAACTGGCGGATATCATCAAATCTGCCAAACCAGCTAAAGAACTCAAGAAAAAAGGGCATCCTGCTAAGCAAATTTTTCAGGCTATTCGAATCGAGGTCAATGATGAATTAGGTGCAGCAGATGCCTCTATTCAGCAGGCCTTGGAACTGCTAGCTGTTGGGGGAAGAATTTCCGTCATCACCTTCCACTCCTTAGAAGATCGACTGACCAAACAGTTGTTTAAGGAGGCCTCAACTGTTGAAGTACCAAAAGGTCTCCCCTTTATCCCAGAAGACCTCCAGCCCATGGTTCGCTTGATCAATAGAAAACCGATATTACCATCTGAGGCTGAATTGATGACAAACAATCGAGCCCATTCCGCAAAATTACGGGTGGCTGAAAAAATAAGGAAGTAAAGCAAATGGCTAAGGAAAAGTATACTGAGGACCTCAGACGAGTGCTGGGGGATAAGATTAGAACCTTTTCAAGAATTGAGAAGACCTTTTACCTGTGTCTGGTTATCACTGGGATTATTATGGCAGTAAGTGTGGTTTACATGCAAATTCGACATCAGCAACTACAACAAGATATTACTGTTCTCAACAACAAGATCAATGACCAGAAGGATGAGTTGAACGATGCCAAGCAAGAAGTCAATGAATTAACACGGCTGGAACGCATTACCGACATTGTGACCAAATCAGATATAAAAACACAAAGTGGTAATTTACAGAAAGTGGATTAAGCATGAATAGATTTAAGAAATGGTTCTTGAGTTTTGTCTTGACGGATCGTCGCCAAACGCCAAAAGAAAACAGGAAACGTGTCGCACAAAATCTGATGATGTTGACCATTGTGATTTTCTTTGTTTTCATTATCAATTTTGCAGTGATTATCGGAACAGACAGCAAGTTTGGGGTCAAGTTATCTGAACTTGCTAAACAGGTTCACCAAGTTGAGCAACTCATTCCTGCTAAGCGGGGAACAATTTATGACCGTAATGGAGTGCCGATTGCAGAAGCCTCAACGACTTACACTGTCCATGCTGTGATTGATAAAAAGCACATAGATGTTGATGAGAAGCCTCTGTATGTTGAAAGCAAACATTTTCAGGCTGTTGCAGATGTTTTTCATGATGTTCTAGGTATCGAAAAAGACTACACCATCAGCCAGCTCAGTCAAGATGGGCTCGTTCAGGTTTCTTTTGGTGTCGGAGGGAGCAACATCTCCTACAGCAATATGAGAGTCATTACTGACGCTCTGAAAGAACGTGAGATTCAGGGAGTTCATTTTACAGGCAGTGCTAATCGAATGTACCCAAACGGTGCTTTTGCTTCTCAGTTTATCGGCTTGGCACAGCAACAAGAAAATAAAGACGGCAGTAAAAGCCTTATCGGTACAACAGGCATGGAGGCTTCGCTCAACAGTATCCTAGCGGGGCAAGACGGTATCGTTATTTATGAAAAGGATCGCGCCGGTTTACCCCAATTAGGCACTGGTCAGGTCAAACGGCAAGTCAAAGATGGGCAAGATGTTTATACAACCTTATCAGCACCTTTACAGATTAACCTTGAAACAGCTATGGATGAGTTTCAATCCAAAGCCAATGGTGTTTTTGCCAGTGCAACCTTAATCCATGCCAAAACAGGGCAAATTTTGGCAACAACTCAACGCCCTAGCTTTAATTCGGACACCAAGGAAGGTCTGGATGCAGAGGGCTTCTCGTGGAATAACGTCCTTTACCAGACCAATTATGAACCAGGTTCTACACTTAAGACCATAACGACAGCATCAGCTATTGATGCAGGAGTGTTTGACCCAAACCAAGCCTATTTTAACAATCAAATCCAGATTGCAGATGCCATCATTAAGGACTGGGATGTCAATTCAGGTGTCAGTGAGGGACGTTACATGACGATTGCTAATGCTCTGCCATTTTCCAGCAATATCGGGATGACGATTTTACAGCAAAAACTAGAAGATGCCCGCTGGCTGAACTACCTTGAAAAATTCCGTTTTGGCCTGCCAGCAAGGATTGGTATCGGTGGAGAAGCGACAGGTCTGCTTCCTGCGGATAATATTGTGACTTATGCGATGAGTTCCTTTGGGCAGGGGATTTCTGTGACTCAGCTCCAAATGTTGCGTGCCTTTACAGCCATCTCAAACGATGGTGTCATGGTGCAACCGCAGTTTATCAAACGTCTGTACGATCCTAATACGGACACCAACCGTGTTGCAACAACTGAAGTGATGGGTAATCCTGTATCCAAGGAAGCTACTGATCAAACACTTGAGTATATGGTACAAGTGGGCACAGATCCTTACTTTGGAACCATGTTCTACCCTAGTGCGGGCGGTCCTCTGATTCGGGTCAATGGTTACTCGATTGCAGTTAAGTCAGGAACTGCTGAAATTGCCAATCCAGATGGCGGTGGTTATTTGACTGGAGAGAATGACTATATCCACTCGGTGGTTGCCATGTTGCCTGCTGAAGATCCTGAGTTTATCATGTACACAACCATTCAGCAGCCGCGTGAGAGGTGGTCAGGTCTTTACTGGCAAAACCTGATAAATCCAATCTTGGAAGAAGCCATGTTTATCAAAGATAGTCTTGATACAACTGACCACTCGAATGAGACAGAAGTGACAGCCTACAAACTGCCTAAATTAAAAGGCGAAAACCCAGGTGATACAGCAGATGAATTGCGGCGTCACTTGCTACACCCTGTTATTTTAGGAAATGGTAATAAAATTAGTAAGGTGTCAGCTCAGGAAGGAACAGACTTGGCACCAGGTCATCAGATTTTGCTCTTGACCAACAAATTCGACACCATGCCAGATCTTTATGGCTGGACCGAAGAAAATGTCAAGCTGTTTGCAGAGTGGACAGGGATTGAACTAGAAATCAAGGGAACTGGTCGTGTGGTTAAACAAAATCAGGCCTTAGGGACGACCTTGTCAACGGTGAAAAAATTAACCGTTACACTTGGTGATGATTAGATGAAAGGAATAATGATGATTGCAGGTATTGTGGCAGGACTAGTAGCTTTTGGGCTAGTGGTGCTCCTTATGCCCTCGTTTATGAGGTTTTACAAGCTCAAAAAAATCGGTGGTCAGCAGATGCACGCCGATGTGAAACAGCATCTTGAAAAAGCTGGGACCCCTACTATGGGAGGCACTGTCTTTATCCTCGTTTCTCTCTTGGTAGCAGGTATTTTTGGTGCGCTTCTTTATAAGGGAACACCTCAGTTGGGGGCGATTTTTGGCAATCTGCTGGTGCTTTTCATTTACGGCACTATCGGGTTTTTGGACGATTTTCTGAAAATTTTCAAAAAAATCAACGAAGGCCTGACACCGAAGCAAAAGTTAGCCTTACAGATTTTTGGTGGTCTCGTGTTTTATCTGGTGCATGTGCTACCGAGCGGTACAGATAGTCTAAATATTTTGGGGATTGAGCTTCATCTTGGCATCTTTTATCTGGCATTTCTCTTGTTTTGGTTGGTTGGTTTTTCAAATGCGGTTAACCTGACAGATGGCATCGATGGTCTGTCGTCAATTTCGGTGGTGATTAGTCTTCTGGCTTATAGTGTCATCGCTGTGCAGCAAAAGCAGTTTGATGTTCTTTTGCTCAATCTGACTGTGGTAGGTGGTCTTCTGGGCTTCTTTGTCTTTAATAAAAAGCCTGCCAAGGTTTTCATGGGAGATGTGGGGAGCCTTGCTCTGGGTGCCTTATTAGCGTCTATTTCCATTACCTTGCGCCAAGAGTGGACCTTGCTACTGATTGGTCTTGTCTATGTGATTGAAACCCTTTCAGTTATGTTACAGGTTACCTACTTCAAATACACCAAGAAGAAATATGGTGAAGGGCGACGTATTTTCCGCATGACCCCCTTTCATCATCACCTTGAACTCGGTGGCTTGTCAGGCAAAGGGGATAAGTGGAGTGAATGGCAGGTTGATGCCTTCCTCTGGTCACTGGGGGCGCTGTCAAGTCTCCTTGTGCTAGCAGGTCTATATCTCTTTTGAGTAAAAACAGATGACTGAGACAGATGATTATGATTTCATAGCGAGGTGATTTCTCTAGATGCCTAGAGAGGTCGCTTCGTTTTTTGATTTCCGCCAGTGAGCATACGTTGTCGTTCTAAGTTGCTCTGTTAAAGTTGCCGATACAGAGTTGAATCATCTTAAGGAGAATGGGTCTCAGTTGGCAATTTGTAGCATTCGATTTTTCCTCACCTGTCAACTTTCTAGGGCTCGGGCTAAAATCGTTTCTCAGACTGTTTCACTCCCACGCCTGAAAATTTGAGCAGGTCTTATACTCAGCTGACGCCATCATCGTATTGATGAAGAAACTAGAGCTATCCGCTACTATCCTCACAAAGCCTAGTAGAATCGTCTTGATTAAATATAGCATATTGTACAAGAGACTATCTCTGATTTCTATATAAAAACTCTCCCTACCGCCAGTGAACCGCACCCCAAAAGTTAGACAGATAATCTAACGAATGGGGTGCTTTTTTATGAAATTGAGCTACGAAGATAAATTAAATCTCTATGAGCTAAGAAATAAA
>NZ_JBGTZB010000003.1:0-87021 GCF_041807825.1 Streptococcus sp. E24BD
TGTGTCTTTCTAATGAGTTGTTTAAGCACTTTTCATTGTAGGTCATATGGAACTTTTTTTCTACACTCAAAAGGCTCTATAATCTCCATGGTGGATTTACCCACTACAGAAATTATAGAGCCGTTAAAAATAGCTTATTGAAATTAAGTCAGTAAAGATGTGACGTTTCCGTTGTCAAACGCTTAGGAGAAGGTTATCTACGATGCTAACGGCTTAAAGCAGCTCTTTGCAACAATGAAAACGTGTTATGTGAACTTTCAAAGTTAATCTCACCTTAATTGTGAATTTTGTGTTATACTAGTTAGGTTGTTTGTTCAACGATATAGAAAAGCGTGATAAGGCAGCTTCGCACTGCCTTTTTAGAAAGAAGATAACATGAATTTTAATGAACTTGCTCTGTCCTTAGAGATTTTATCTGCTGTGGAGACAGCAGGCTTTACCACCCCGTCACCGATTCAGGAGCTGACTATCCCACTAGCTTTAGCTGGTAAGGATGTGATTGGTCAAGCCCAGACGGGAACAGGAAAGACCGCCGCTTTTGGCTTGCCGACCCTTGATAAGATTGATACGACAAATCCTGCGGTGCAGACCTTAGTTATCGCTCCGACCCGTGAATTGGCGGTGCAGAGTCAGGAAGAGCTCTTCCGCTTCGGTCGGGATAAGGGCGTCAAAGTTCGCTCTGTTTATGGTGGATCTAGCATTGAAAAGCAGATCAAGGCCCTCAAGTCAGGTGCCCACGTAGTTGTTGGAACACCAGGTCGCCTGCTTGATTTAATCAAACGTAAAGCTTTGAAACTAGATGGGATTGAGACTTTGATTTTGGATGAGGCTGATGAGATGCTCAATATGGGCTTCCTTGATGATATCGAAGCCATCATCAGTCGCACGCCGGAAAGCCGTCAAACCTTGCTGTTTTCGGCGACCATGCCTGACCCGATTAAGCGCATCGGTGTCCAGTTTATGAAAGAACCTGAACACGTTAAGATTGCGGCTAAGGAGTTAACGACAGAGTTGATTGACCAGTACTATGTCCGCGTACGGGAGCATGAAAAGTTTGATACCATGACCCGCCTTATGGATGTGGAGCAGCCAGAATTGGCCATCGTCTTTGGTCGAACCAAACGCCGTGTTGATGAGTTGACTCGCGGGCTCAAGCTTCGTGGCTACCGTGCCGAAGGGATTCATGGGGATCTTGATCAGGGCAAACGCCTACGTGTTCTTCGTGATTTCAAAAATGATACCTTGGATATTTTGGTTGCAACAGACGTTGCTGCCCGTGGATTGGACATTTCTGGCGTGACCCACGTCTACAACTATGATATTCCGCAAGACCCAGAGAGTTATGTGCACCGTATCGGTCGGACAGGTCGTGCGGGCAAATCTGGTCAATCTATTACCTTTGTCTCACCAAATGAGATGGGCTATCTGGCCATTATCGAAAATTTAACCAAAAAGCGCATGAAGGGCATGAAGCCTGCGACAGCAGAAGAGGCCTTCAAGGCAACCAAGCGAGTAGCGCTTAAGAAAATTGAGCGTGATTTTGCCGACGAAGCTATCCGTGCGGAATTTGATAAGTTCAAAGGTGATGCCATTAAGTTAGCTGCTGAGTTTAGCCCAGAAGAGTTGGCGCAGTATATCCTTACCTTGACGGTGCCAAATCCTGACACTATGCCTAAGGTAGAAATTGCCCAAGAAAAACCACTGCCTTTCAAGTTTGCCCCAGGTCAAGCCAAAGGAAAAGGCAGTCGAGGACGTTCAGACCGTGACGATAGAGCTGGTCGCGACCGTCGTGGAGGCTATCGTGGTGACCGTCGCCGGGATGATCGCGATGGTGACCGCAGGGACTTTAAGCGCAGGTCCAATAGAAACCAGCGTGATGTCGTTAAAAAAGACAACAAGCGCCCTCACCGTACCTCGAGTGAAAAACAAACTGGTTTTGTGATTCGTAATAAAGGTGATAAGTAATGTCCAACAAATGAGAATAGGGTAAAAGCCTCTTTCTCATCTAATGCACATAAAAATAAGATGAAAGATGCTAAATGCCACAGATACGATTGTGGTAATTAGCATCTTTTTAGTGCCATTGCGTTTCCACTACTCTAGTGATTGATTACTCTGTGCTAATATTTCTGTTAGAATAATTGTCCTATCGCAAGGGAAACTCGCTACACTACCACTGTTTTACTAGATGACGATTGACAAGAGATATGGTATAATAGTTAAATGACAACAATAACGACCATTTATGCAAATCATGCTGAATACCCACGTGTTCCAGACCAGTACCTGGATGAAATTTTAGCTAAACCGATTGCCAAGCTTCAGATGGTGCGAACATCTGAAGGGCTATTGCCTGGACATATCATCTTGCTCTGGCGTATTCAGTTTGGGAGCTACCTAACCACTAGCCAACCTCACAAATACTTTGCAACGACCTATGGGATTGATGCTGAACATGACCTGGTTTGGTTAATTGAAGAGGGCTATGTCTTTATTGAAGGGGCAAGAGATGCCCTGCGCCATCAGCCGATTACTCAATTAAAAGCTTGGCTTAAGGACAAAGGGATAAGCGGTTTGTCAAAGATGAAACGTGCTGATTTGGATAAAGCAGTTTTAACGCATTTTTCTGATCAAGAATTAGAACAATACTGTCAAGAACGTGCTTATTTGTTAACAGAAAAAGGTCTCAGTACCTTGGCAAACCATCCAGAGATTGTTGCAAAACACCCACAGAAAAAATTTTAAGGAGACAACATGGAACTCACTAGAGAACAAGTTTTTGTTAATGCCTACCACTACGATGCCCGCAATCATGAGTGGGAAAAAGAGCATGGTGCACCAGAATCGAATGCAGAAGTCAAGTTTCAACTTATAGAAAAGAGTGAAGAAAACCAAAAGACGACATTTATGGCGGTCTTGCACTTTATTATTGTCCAGCAAGATTTTGTAGTGAGCGGTGTGATGTCACAAATTAACTATTTGCATAACCGTTTGGTTGAGTCGCCGAGTGAATTTTCGCAACATGACGTAGAAGAGGTATCCGCGCCCCTGCTTGATATGTTGCGCCGTCTAACCTATGAAGTAACAGAAGTTGCCCTAGATCGTCCTGGGATTAGTTTGGAGTTTTAAATGAAGTTAGCTGTTATTACAGATAGTTCTGCCTACCTTTCAGAGGATTTGAGACGTCGCGAAGGCTTATTTGTTCTGGATATTCCGATTACCATTGACGGAGAGACCTATGTTGAGGGGGTCAATCTGACACCTGAAGACTTTTATGCCAAGATGGCAGCTAGCCAAGCCTTGCCAACGACCAGCCAGCCCAGTGTGGCGGAGTTAGATGATATTTTATCTGCCTTGCCAGAGCAGGGCTATACTCATGTGATTGGTCTATTTCTCTCTAGTGGGATTTCGGGCTTTTTCCAAAATATTCAGTATTTGATGGAGGAGCACAGTGACCTGACTGTCGCTTTTCCAGATAGTAAGATTACCTCTGTGCCCTTGACCAGCATGGCGGTTAATGCTCTTGATTGGGCAGATGCGGGAGTTAATTTTGAGATGATGTTGGACAAGCTCAATCAAAAAATCGCGAAAAGCAATGCTTTTATCATGGCGAATGATTTGAATCACTTGGTCAAAGGGGGACGATTGTCAAATGGCTCTGCGATTCTTGGCAACCTCCTGTCCATCAAGCCTATCCTTTATTTCAATGAAGAGGGCGTGATTACAGTCTATGAAAAGGTTCGCACGGAGAAAAAGGCGGTTAAGCGACTGGTGGAGATTTTGCAAGAGCGAACAGCCGATGGTGACTATGAGATTGCCATTCTCCACACCAACGCCCCTGATAAGGCAAGAGAGTTCCAGCAGCTGCTGGCGGTGCTGGGCTTATCCGCAGAGATTGTACCGCTCAATAGTGTCATCGCAACCCATCTGGGCGAGGGGGGCATCGCCTTTGGCATTACCCCTATTGTATAAGGAAATGATATGATTAAGGTTATTATTGCAGGATTTTTAGGCAAGATGGGGTCAACAGCTGTCCAGATGGTACAGGCTGACCCTGAGCTACAGTTGGTCGGTCTCTTGGATCCCTTTGCGACTGAAAAAGAGATTGAGGGCGTGCCTGTCTTCACCGATAAGGCGGACTTGGTGGGCTTCTCTGCGGATGTCTGGGTCGACTTCACGACCCCTGCGGTCGCTTATGACAACACTCGCTTTGCTCTTGAGCAGGGATTTGCCCCTGTCGTAGGGACGACTGGCTTTACCGAGGCACAAATCGCCGAGCTGATTGACTTGTCTCGTCAGAAAAAGCTGGGTGGCTTGATTGCCCCTAACTTTGCGATTGGCGCTATCCTCTTGATGGAATTTGCCCAGAAAGCGGCCAAGTATTTCCCAGATGTGGAGATCATCGAGCTCCATCACGATAAGAAAAAAGATGCGCCGTCAGGCACGGCCATTAAGACCGCAGAGCTTCTGCGTGAGACCCGTCAAAGCAAGCCACAAGGGGCTACTGACGAAGAGGAGTTGCGGGCAGGAGCACGTGGGGCGGAAGTGGACGGCATGCGGATTCATTCCGTGCGCTTGCCAGGTCTCGTTGCCCATCAGGAAGTCATCTTTGGAGCGCAGGGTGAGGGTCTGACCCTTCGTCATGATTCCTATGACCGTGTATCCTTTATGAGCGGGGTCAATATCGGGATTAAGGCTGTGGTCGCCCGTGACCAACTTGTTTACGGATTAGAGAGTCTGCTCTAGGCTTAGGCAACTAATAAACAAGATAATGAGAGGAAGTCTAGTTTGAAGACAATTGAATTATTTGCAGGAGCTGGAGGGCTAGCCCTAGGAGTGGAAGCAGCAGGCTTTGAAACTATCGGATTAGTTGAATTTGATAAAGCAGCTGCCGAAACGCTGAAGGCCAATCGTCCTAATTGGCGTGTTATCCATGATGATGTCGCCAACATCTCGCCGCTTGATTTAGAAGATTATTTTCAAATCAAAAAAGGAGAACTAGACTTGCTTAGTGGTGGTGCTCCCTGCCAATCTTTTTCCTATGCTGGTAAGCGTCTAGGTTTGGAAGATACTAGAGGAACGCTATTTTATCACTATGCTGTTTTTTTAGAGAAATTACAACCTAAAATGTTTCTCTTCGAAAATGTTAAGGGCTTGGTTAGTCATGATAAAGGGAGAACCTATCAGACGATTTTGACAGTCTTCGAAGATGCTGGTTATCAAGTCCAGTCTAAGGTTCTTAATGCTTGGGACTATGGTGTTGCTCAAAAGCGTGAACGAATGATTATGGTTGGTATTCGAAATGACTTGGTTGATAAAACCGAGTTTATTTATCCGATTCCTCATAGCTATAAACCTGTTTTGAAAGATATTTTAGTTGATACACCACCTAGTGTTGGTGCCTCTTATTCTGACTATAAGAAAGCGATTTTTGAGTTGGTTCCACCTGGGGGTTATTGGCGAGATATTCCAGAAGAGGTCGCTAAACCTTATATGAAATCGACGTGGGATATGGGTGGTGGTCGGACAGGTATTCTACGTCGGTTGAGCATGGACGAGCCGTCTTTAACGGTTTTGACCTCGCCCAGTCAGAAACAGACGGATCGCTGTCATCCCCTTGAAGCAAGACCTTTTACTGTTCGAGAAAATGCTCGCATTCAATCTTTTCCTGATGAATGGGTCTTTACTGGCAGTGTTGGTAATCAGTACAAGCAAGTTGGGAATGCCGTCCCTGTAAAATTAGCCTATGAGGTAGCCAATCAGATTAAGAAAAGTTTGGAGGTAGTTTAATGTGGACACTTGATTTTATTAGCCAAGAGAATTTTTATCATCATGTTCGCATGACGATTGGCAAATATGGTGAAAAATTAACCTCATTTGATTTACAACGTTTTAATAAAAATATCATTGACCCTGTTAAATTGATTTTTGATAAAACTGTTTATCAGCAATCGTGGGAGGACATTATTAATAGTGAAATTTTCCGTCAAAGGGATAAAGCGAATAACAATGATATTGGTTATTTCCATCAAGGAATTTTTCAATACATGTTAGACTGCCGAGTTCCAGACAATGGAAAAGAGGGAGGTTGGGATGTTATCTTAGAACGCCCAAGTGCTATTGAACTTCCTGACGGTTCAACGGTTAGTCGTGTTTATGTTGAAATGAAAAATAAACATAATACGATGAATTCTGCTGCTGCTGGAAAAACGTTTATCAAAATGCAATCCCAGTTGCTAGATGATGATGATTGTGCCTGCTTTTTAGTTGAGGCGATCGCTAAGCAATCTCAAAATATCAAGTGGGAGACAACTGTTGATAAGAAGAAAGTTGGTCATAAACATATTAGGAGAGTTAGCCTTGATCAATTTTATGCTCTAGTGACTGGACAAGAAGACGCTTTTTATCAAATGTGTTTAATACTTCCAGAGGTCATTCAAGATTGTGTGACCGACTTAGCTGATACGGTTGTTCCTAACGATACGGTCTTACAGGAAATTCAACAGTCAGTAGTTCACGACGACAACCTATCTGACGAACAAGCCTTTGCTTTGGCTATTTATCTATTAGGTTTCTCAAGTTATCAAGGCTTTAATCGTCTTAATTAGAGAGAATCATCTGCAACAGAGGAAAACAAATGAAACTAACCAATCTGCCTTCTGAATTTCAGAAGGCTTTGCCGATTTTAGAGAAATTACAGGCGGCGGGCTACGAGGCTTATTTTGTGGGCGGTTCGGTGCGAGATGCCATTTTAGGTCGTCCTATCCACGATGTGGACATCGCCACTTCCGCCTATCCGCAGGAGGTTAAGAGCATTTTTCCACGCACGGTTGATATTGGGATTGAGCATGGCACGGTGCTGGTCTTGGACGGTGAGGCGGGCTACGAGGTGACGACCTTTCGTACGGAGGATGTCTATGTGGACTATCGCCGTCCTTCTGGTGTGACTTTTGTCCGCTCGCTGGAGGAGGACTTGCTGCGGCGGGATTTCACGGTCAACGCCTTTGCCCTCGATAGCAGCGGTCAGGTCATTGACCTCTTTGATGGGCTGGCTGACCTTGACCACCGCCTGCTCCGTGCGGTTGGCGTCCCTGCCGAGCGCTTTCAGGAGGATGCCCTGCGGATCATGCGTGGCTTTCGCTTTGCAGCCAGTCTTGGCTTTACCCTTGAGACTGCGACTTTTGAGGCAATGGCAGAGCTGGTACCCTTGTTAGCCAAGATTTCCGTGGAGCGGGTCTTCATCGAGTTTGATAAGCTCTTGACCGCACCATTTTGGCAGGCTGGTCTGACCAGCCTGATAGCGAGTTGTGCCTATGACTTTCTGCCTGATATGGCTGAAAAAGGAGCAGCGCTTGAGACCTTGCGTGATGGCTTCACTGAGGGCTATCAGTTTATCAGCTCCGAACAGGCTTGGGCTGCTCTGCTATTCGCCCTAAACATCAGAGAGGTCAAGCCCTTCCTGAAAAAATGGAAAACCTCCAATGACCTTCAGAAAGCTGTCGACCAGCTGGTGTCTGCCTACCATGAGCGTTTGAGTGCGGAGCCCAGTCGTCAGCTGGTCTACCGCTATGGTAAGAACTGCCTGCTCTTGGTGGAGAATCTGCGGTCTGCTCAGGGCTTATCCAGCCAGCCAGCGCTGATCCAGCAATTAGACGAGGAGCTCCCTATCCATTCCAAACAAGACATGGCCATCACCGGGCGAGACCTGATCCAAGACTTCGGCATCACACCAGGCCCCCAGCTGGGCGACATTCTGGACGAACTGGAACGGGCTATCGTCGCGGGAGAAGTGGGGAATGAGAGGGAGGAGATTGTTAAGTATCTTGTCAAGCATTTAAAAATGTTAAACTAGGAGAAAATATGAGTAATTTGCAGGAGAATGTTAATGCGCTAAAGCAATCCCCTCTATTTGCTTTATCGTTGGGGGGAAAAGAGTTATCCCACTCTAATTTTTGGGAGTGGTTAATCAATATTAGGGTTGATAGTGTCAATCCTTTTGTGGAAGTTTTTTATCCAGAGTTTTATTCTAAGAAGAATCAGTTCATTAAGGTAGAAAGAGAAAAAGGACACAGGGACTTAACCATTTATTTTGAGGATTCTAATGGTATGAGAAAGGCTGTTTTCATCGAAAATAAATTGAAATCTATTCCGACTATTGAGCAGTTAAGAACATATGAAGAGAATTTTTCTGAGAAGAATATTGTATTTGAGTTTGGTATCCTAACAGGAATAGAGCAGACATTACATTACGATAATTGGGAATTTTTATCTTATGCTAAAATTTCTGAAAGAATAGCTGGAATAAATCAAATAGTTACTCTAGATTCCCATATCTTTAACACTATTGAAAATTATGTTTCTGACATCCAACTAATAAGTTGTATACTTTTAGAGAAGTTGAACGAAGCACAGAATAGATACTTTTTTGAAAGTGATTCTGAACTTGAGAAGTTGAGATTAGAAGATATATATTTAAAGTTTTCTGGAAGTAAGTTGAGCCAATTCATTGAGAAAGAACTTAATGTAGAGTTTCAAACTCCTTGGGGTATGCCTGTGATTGGTAACTTTTTTAATAATAAAAAACCTACTGTAGATATTATGTATAAGCAGAAGGTAAATGGTGAAATTATTGGAGTTATAGGTATTCAGATTGAAGGAAGACAATTTAGACTTCATTCTGGACCAGTATCACATTATTCACGATTTGATGATAAAGATTATTATTTCAATGAGATGAAGAGAGTAGGATTTTTGGAGAATTACGATAAGAGTTCTAAATTGATAAGAGAAAAAAAGACATCTTTGAGTAAATTGTATGGTAGCTATACTGGTAAAATCAAAAATAATTTTCAAATCTATCAATATTGGAATATTAGAAATGGAATTACTTACGACGAGCTAATTGATGAAATTAAAACGGAATTACTGAAAGTAAAAAATATTATTCAAGATGGTTTTACTTTCGAGTAAAATAATCTTTTAGAAAGCACCTTATGTCAAACTTTATCGTAGAACACTTAACTAAGTCCGTCGGTGACAAGACGGTTTTTCGGGACATCAGCTTTATCGTCCATGAGCTGGATCGCATCGGTCTCATTGGCGTCAACGGTACGGGCAAGACCACGCTCCTTGACGTTCTGTCGGGGCGGTCTGGCTTTGACGGCGACCGCTCGCCCTTTACCGCTGCCAAGGGCTACACCATCAGCTACCTGACCCAAGAGCCTGATTTTGACGACAGCAAGTCCGTCCTAGACACGGTGCTGTCATCGGAGTTAAGGGAAATGGCAGTGCTGAAACGCTATGAAGCGCTGCTCCTCGACTACTCAGAAGAGAGCCAGAAAGAGCTGGAAAAGGTCATGGCAGAGATGGATGCGCTGGACGTCTGGTCGATCGAGAGCGAGGTCAAAACGGTTCTGACCAAACTAGGGATCACAGATTTGCAAGCCACCGTCGGCTTCTTGTCTGGGGGGCTGCGCCGTCGGGTTCAGCTAGCCCAGGTGCTCCTGTCAGACAGTGACCTCTTGCTCCTTGACGAGCCGACCAACCATCTGGACATCGACACCATCTCTTGGCTGACCACTTACCTGAAAACCGGTAAGAAAACAGTCCTCTTCATCACCCATGACCGCTATTTCTTGGACAATGTCGCTACCCGTATCTTTGAGCTGGCCAACAGCCAGCTTACTGAGTACCAGGGCAACTACCAAGACTATGTTCGCCTGCGGGTCGAGCAGGACGAGCGGGATGCGGCCAGCTTCCACAAGAAAAAGCAACTCTACAAGCAGGAGTTGGAGTGGATGCGTCGCCAACCGCAGGCGCGTGCGACCAAGCAACAAGCTCGTATTAATCGCTTCCATGAGCTGAAGGGGAAATTGGCGACCACGACCACCAGTACAGAGTTGGACATCACCTTTGAGACCAGTCGGATTGGCAAGAAAGTCATTAACTTTGAGCAGGTCAGCTTCTCCTATGGGGACAAGCCGATTTTGAGCAATTTTAATCTGCTCATTCAAAACAAGGACAGGATTGGCATTGTCGGAGACAATGGGGTCGGCAAGTCCACCCTGCTCAACCTCATTAGCGGAGACTTGCAAGCCACTGCTGGGACGGTTGACATGGGGGAGACTGTGCGGGTTGGCTACTTCTCGCAAAATCTTAAGGGGATGGACGAGAGCAAGCGGGTCATCAACTACCTGCAAGAGGTGGCAGACGAGGTTAAGACAACTGTCGGCACGACCAGCATTTCCGAGCTCTTGGAGCAGTTTCTCTTTCCTCGCTCAACTCACGGCACCCAGATTGCCAAGCTGTCTGGTGGCGAGAAAAAACGGCTCTATCTCTTGAAAATCTTGATTGAAAAGCCCAATCTCCTGCTCCTAGACGAGCCGACCAATGATTTGGACATTGCGACCTTGACAGTCTTGGAGAACTTCCTGCAAGGCTTTGCAGGTCCTGTGATTACGGTTAGCCATGACCGTTATTTCCTTGACAAGGTGGCGACCAAGATTCTAGCCTTTGAGGCTGGCGGTGTCAGGGAATTTTTCGGCAACTACACCGATTATCTGGATGAAAAGGCCTTCGAGCGGGACAGCTCTGCGATTGCCCCAAAAACGGAAAAACCAAAGGCAGAAAAGGAAAAAGCCGAGCGCAAGCGCATGTCCTACTTTGAGAAGCAGGAATGGGCGGTCATCGAGGAGAAGATTGCTAGCCTTGAGGAGCGGATTGCCGCTATTGAGGGTGAGATGGCGACCTGTGGAGCGGACTTTGCCCGCCTGTCCGACTTGCAAAAAGAGTTGGACGAGCAAAATGACCAGCTCCTTGCCAAGTACGAGCGCTATGAGTATTTGAGTGAGTTGGAGGGGTAGGAGATGGAACTTCATTACCTCACCCCAACTGATAACTCTGCGGTGGCCACGCTTGTCCGTCACTGTTTAGAAGATGAGGGATTGGCTTTGCCTGGAACAGCTTATTTTGACCCGCAGTTGGATGATTTGGCTGACTATTATGATAAACTGCCTCGTTCTCAATACTTGGTCATCAAGGTAGACGACAGGGTGGTTGCCTGCGGTGGTTTTGGTCCGATTTCAGAATTGGTTTGTGAGCTGCAAAAACTCTATGTAGACAAAAACTACCGTGGAAAAGGCTATGCCAGCCAGCTCTTGGCACACATTGAAGAAAAAGCGCTGCAAGCAGGCTATGAGCAGATGTATCTAGAAAGCTCCACCAAGCTAGCTGCTGCCCTCAAACTCTATGAGAAGATGGGCTACCAGCATTTAGCTCAGCCATTGACCCAGGAAACGGGCCACTACCTGATGGATGTCTGGATGGTTAAGTCGCTGTGATGGTCACTAACTATTGAGCTTGCAACTCCAGAAAGACGAGAAAGGAACTTATGGCATATATTTGGTCTTATTTGAAACATTACCCCAAATGGCTCTTGTTAAATGTGGTCGGGGTTTTACTCTTTATTGTGGTCAATCTAGGTCTGCCGACCATTTTGGCACGGATGATTGATGACGGTTTGGTGCAGCAAAATGAAGCTGCCCTCTACCGCTGGTTTTGGGTCATGTTGTTAGCTAGTCTAGCTGGTCTGGTCGGTCGCCTGACCATGGCTTATGCCACTAGCAAGTTAACGACTACCATGATTCAGGACATGCGTAATGACATGTACGACAAGCTTCAGGCTTATTCTCACCATGAGTACGAGCAAATCGGCGTCTCCTCTCTCGTCACTCGGATGACAACGGATGCCTACATGCTCATGCAATTCGCTGATCAAGCCTTGCGTCTTGGCATGATTACCCCACTGATGATGCTGTTTTCGGTGGGTATGATTCTTCGCACTAGCCCATCCATGGCTTGGATTGTGGCGGTCTCCATTCCTTTCTTGGTGGCTGTGGTGGTCTACGTCGCTAGACGAACGGAACCTTTATCAGAGCAGCAACAAACAACGCTGGACAAGATTAACCAGTACGTGCGAGAAAACCTAACTGGTCTTCGAGTTGTTCGTGCCTTTGCACGGGAAGACTTTCAGGAAGAGCGGTTTGCGACGGCCAACCAGTCGTTCACAGAGACCTCAAGCAAGTTGTTTCGCCTGACTGCCTTGACTGAGCCCATTTTTGTGCAAATCATCATCGCCATGATTGTCGCCATTGTCTGGTTTGCCATTCCGCCACTGTCGCGAGGAGACTTGCAGATCGGTGACATGGTTGCTTTTATCGAATACGCCTTTCATGCGCTGTTTTCCTTTTTGCTTTTTTCTAACCTTTTTACCATGTATCCGAAGATGGCAGTCTCTAGTCACCGGATTAAAGAAGTGATGACCCTGCCTATCTCTATCGCACCAAATGAGGATGGAGTGACAGAAACAGCGACCAAGGGCTATCTGGAATTTGACAATGTGACCTTTGCTTACCCAGGAGAGACGGAGAGTCCTGTTCTCCATAACATCTCCTTTAAGACCAAGCCCGGGGAAACCATCGCTTTTATCGGTTCAACGGGGTCTGGGAAATCTAGTCTAGTCAGCCTGATTCCTCGGTTTTATGATGTGACCTTGGGGAAAATTTTAGTCGATGGGGTTGATGTTCGAGACTACAACCTCAAGGCTTTGCGGTCTAAGATAGGCTTTATTCCTCAGAAAGCTCTGCTATTTACCGGAACAATCGAAGAAAACCTCAAGTACGGTAAGGAAACGGCGACTCTGCCTGAGCTGGAGCAAGCAGCGCAAGTATCACAGGCAGCTGACTTTATCGCTAGCCGTGAGGAGGGCTACGAGAGCTTGTTGGCAGAGGGCGGTAGTAACTTGTCTGGTGGGCAAAAGCAGCGGCTGTCGATTGCGCGAGCGGTGGTTAAGCAGGCGGACATTTATATTTTTGATGATTCTTTCTCAGCCTTGGACTATAAGACTGATGCCGAGGTACGACGGCGGTTGAAGGCGGTGACACAGGAGGCGACAGTGCTCATTGTGGCGCAACGGGTTGGTACTATTATGGATGCTGACCAGATTATCGTGCTGGACAAGGGAGAGATTGTTGGGCGCGGGACGCATGAGGAGCTCATGCTCAGCAATGCCATTTATCGCGAGATTGCAGAGTCTCAGCTCAATAGCCAGAGTTTGACAGAAAGTGAGGGCTAAGAATGACAGAACAAGGTTTTAAGCGACTGTGGCCTTATCTTAGTCGCTATCGAGGCTCACTCTTTTTAGCTGTTTTCTTTAAGGTCATCAGTATTGTAGCTGGTGTTTTGGAACCCTTTGTTATTGGTTTAGTTATCACAGAGTTGACGCAAAACCTGATTGATATGACGAAAGGTGTCGCTGGTGCAGACATTAACTATCGCTATGTGACCCTAATTTTAGGACTCTATCTGGTGCGTGCCCTCTTCTTTGAAGTCGGTGTTTACCTAGCCAATATCTACATGACCAAGGTGGTGCAAGGTGCGATGCGTGACTTACGCCAAGACCTCAGCTATAAAATCAATCGCTTGCCAGTGGCTTATTTTGACCAGCACCGGTTTGGTGATCTTTTAGGGCGATTTACAACCGATGTAGAGACCGTCTCGAATGCTCTTCAGCAGTCTTTCTTACAGATTGTTAATGCGGTTTTGAGTTTAATTTTGGTCATCTCCATGATGGTTTGGCTCAATAGTCAGCTGGCGCTAGTGGTCATGGTTAGTATGCCCATCACCTACTTGACGGCTCGGTTCTTGTTGAAGCTGTCTCAGCCATACTTCACCGATCAATCCAAAATTTTAGGAGACCTTAACGGGTTTGTTCAGGAGAATCTGACGGGATTCAACATTATCAAGCTCTATGGTCGTGAAGAAGTATCTAGTCGAGATTTTCGCCACATTACCAGCAGCCTGCAGGTAGCTGGCTTCAAGGCTAGTTTTTTATCCAGTCTGATGTTCCTGCTTAACTCTATCTCTGATTTGACCTATGTCGTTCTAGCGCTTTTAGGTGGGCTTCAGGTGTTGGCAGGGCGATTGACCATTGGTAACATGCAGGCCTTTGTTCAGTATGTTTGGCAGATTAGTCAGCCAGTCCAGACCTTAGCGCAGTTGTCGGGACAATTGCAGAGCGCTAAATCATCTTTAGGACGGATTTTTGCTGTTCTCGATGAAAACGAAGAAACGAGCAGTCTCCAAACGGCTGACGAAATCAATTTGACTGGTCAAGTGACCTTTAGTAAGGTTTCTTTCCAATATAGTCCAGACAAGCCCCTCATTCGAGATTTTAATCTGACAGTTGAACCAGGTGAGATGATTGCCATCGTTGGTCCCACGGGTGCAGGAAAGACTACTTTGATTAACCTTCTCATGCGCTTTTATGATGTGACTGCGGGAGCTATTTCCCTAGATGGTAGAGATATCAGAGAACTGGATAGACGGGCGGTGCGCCGCCAGTTCGGGATGGTTTTGCAGGATGCTTGGCTCTATGAAGGGAGCATCAAGGACAATCTACGGTTTGGTAACCTCTCAGCGACCGATGAGGAGCTGGTGGCAGCAGCTCAGGCTGCCAATGTGGACCACTTTATTCGCACCCTACCAGGTGGTTACAAGATGGAAATGAACCAAGAATCCAGCAACATTTCGCTGGGGCAAAAACAGCTCTTGACCATTGCCCGTGCCCTATTGGCAGACCCGAAAATTTTGATTTTGGATGAAGCGACCTCGTCAGTGGACACAAGACTTGAGCTACTTATCCAGCAGGCTATGAAAAAGCTCATGCAGGGGAGAACTAGCTTTGTCATCGCCCACCGCTTGTCAACTATCCGAGAAGCAGATAAGATTTTGGTCCTTAAGGACGGTCAGATTATTGAGCAAGGCACGCATGACAGTTTACTGGCTGACAAAGGCTTCTACTATGAACTCTACCAAAGCCAGTTTGCCAAGACAGATTAAAAAAGGCGTGAGAATGAAATAGTCTAGGAGGCTATTTCATTCTCACGCCTTTAATATCTAATAGACAATCCAAGTATTAAAAATACGGTCACACAATCAATTTCTAGTTAAAAAATGCACGGTACAGCGCTCTGACTGCAGCTTTTTCATCGCTTGTTTTAACAACAAACATGACGGAAACCTCACTGGCACCTTGGGAAATCATCACCAAGTTAATCTCCTCTTTAGCTAAAGCAAAAGTAGCAGTGGCTGCAACGCCGACATGATTTTTCATATTTTCGCCAACAATCATAATAATCGACAAATCTCGTTCGATGTCAACATGATCAACTTCTAGTTTTCGCGTTAATTGATCAATGATTTCCTGCTCTTTAATTGGACTGAGTTCACGCTCACGCACAACAACGGATAAATCATCAATCCCTGTTGGCATATGTTCGAATCTGATATTCAAATCTTCAAGAATCTGAAGTACCTTCCGTCCAAATCCAACTTCTCGGTTCATCATGTATTTGGAAATATTGATGCTGACAAATTTATCATCCCCAGAGACCCCAACAACTGGCTGGTCTTTTTTGGGACTCTCCAAGACAATTGTTGTACCAGGATGATCAGGGTTGTTTGTATTTTTGATGACAATAGGGACTTTTCCACGATAGGCTGGAATGAGCGCTTCATCATGTAAAACAGAGAACCCACCGTAGGCCAGCTCGCGCATTTCCCGATAAGTTAACTCGGGAATGGAGTGTGGCTGGTCAACGACACCTGGGTGAGCAGCAAATATCCCATCAACATCAGTGAAGTTTTCGTAAATATCAGCCTTAACCCCTGCTGCAACAATGACGCCTGTAATATCAGACCCTCCTCGCGAGAAGGTACAGATTTGTCCGTCAACTGTAACACCAAAAAATCCAGGGATAACTAAAATTTCTTCAGAATCACGCAGTTTTTGCAAGGCATTATAGCTTGATGTTAGAAGTTGTGCGTTACCGGGTTCACCGGTGACGATAATGCCAGCTTCTTCTGGGTGAATATACTTAGCATCTAACCCTCTTTGTCTAAAGAAATAGGCAATCAATTTAGCATTGTTGTCTTCTCCAGCTGCCAAAAAAGTATCGTAAAGAAACTCGTTTCCTTCTTTCGGCAGAGTGGCTAGACTGGCGATGGCTAATGCGATGTCATCAAGAATTTTGTTAGACAAGCCAAGTTCATCAACCATGGCTTTATAGCGGTTGATGATCCAGTTTTGATCAGCCGTCACATCGTGATTAGCGGTATAATTTTTGTAGTATTTAATCAGGGCATCGGTCACTTTTGTGTCATCTGCCGAACGTTTGCCTGGTGCTGAGACAATGACGAAACGTCGTTCATTATCTGATTTAACAATGTTAAAAACTTTTTCTAGTTGCTGGGCAGAAGCAAGAGAGCTGCCACCAAATTTGGCTACTTTCATGAATGGTCCTATTCTTTCTAAAACTTTACCCTAGCATTATAGCAAAGACAATAAACTTTGTCAGTAGCTTTACAGTTTTTACTTGCATTTTCAGTTAAATCAGTTATAATAAAGTAAATCGTTTGATTATCAAATGATTTATCTATCTAACTATATAAGGGGATGATAAGGAGATGTTTGAAGAAATTATCTATGAGGTAGCAGATGGTGTTGCCACCCTGACCCTCAATCGCCCTCAAGTCTCTAATGGCTTTAATGTACCCATTTGCGAGGAGATTTTAGCAGCGATTGAGCTAGCCAATCATGATCAAGCTGTTAAGATTCTTCTGGTCAAGGGTGAGGGAAAGGTGTTCTCCGTTGGTGGGGACTTGGCCGAGATGCAACGGGCTGTGGATGCCGATGATGTGTCATCTTTAGTGAAAATAGCAGAGCTGGTTAACACGATTTCCTTTGTCTTGAAGCGTCTGCCAAAACCAGTGATTATGGCAGTTGATGGCCCAGTGGCTGGTGCAGCCTTTAACATGGTTGTCGCTGCAGATTTTTGCATCGCGACTGAACGAGCGAAGTTTATCCAAGCCTTTGTGAATGTTAATCTAGCACCAGATGCTGGAGGTATTTTCCTCTTGACCCGCTCTTTAGGGATCAACCGAGCCACCCAGCTGGCGATGACGGCAGAAGCTGTAACAGCTGAACGTGGTTTAGACTATGGTTTTGTTTATAAAACTTGCACGTCAGATAAGTTAGATAAAACGGTTACGAATCTTATCACAAAATTAAACAGAGCCTCTTTTCAATCCTATGCGGCAATCAAACAGATGATTTGGGCTAGCGAATTTGCAGGTTGGGAAGATTATTCTAAGTTAGAATTGAAATTGCAGTCAGACTTAGCTTACAAAGAAGATTTCAAAGAAGGCGTTCGAGCTTACACTGAAAAACGCCGCCCTCAATTTACAGGAAACTAGTGATGACATTTTTTTCTTGTCAAACAACTTTGGTTGTGATATAATTTGACCATCAAAGTTCTAGCTTTGATAAGATACAGTGGAGGTGTGGTGTGGACTACAATCAAATCAATAGTTACTTAGTAGATATTTTTAACCGTGTTTTGGTTGTAGAGGAGAACAGCCTGAGACAAAGTCAGTTTAAGGATGTTAGTTTAAAGGAGATGCACACCATTGACATTATTGGAACAAACAAGAATGTCACACCATCTGATATTGCAAAAGAGCTGCTCCTAACCCTAGGAACAGTTACCACCAGCCTTAATAAACTGGAAGCAAAAGGGTACATCACACGGACACGTTCGCTGACAGATCGTCGTGTGGTTTACATTAGCTTAACAAGCAAGGGACGCTTGCTGTATAGACTTCACCGTCAGTTCCACAAAAATATGGTGTTAAAGGTATTAGGCGATATGAGCGAGAGCGAGGTCCTAGCGCTTCAAAAAGGTCTAGCTAGCCTTCACCAGTTTCTGGAGGACTTGATGTGATGACCTATGCAAGAATTAGTCAGGTTGCTCACTACGTACCTAGTCAGGTGGTGACCAATGATGATCTCGCAGCAATCATGGATACCAGCGACGACTGGATTGCTAGTCGTACGGGTATTAGAGAGAGGCGGATCAGCCAGACAGAGGACACCAGTCAGTTAGCGACAGCCGTTGCTGAGCAACTGCTCCAAAAAGCAGGCTTGACGGCAGAAGAGCTTGATTTTATCATCATTGCGACCATTACGCCAGACAGCATGATGCCTTCAACAGCAGCTCTCGTTCAGGGAGCTCTTGGAGCTACGCGTGCATTTGCGTTTGATGTTGCGGCAGCTTGCTCAGGTTTCGTCTTTGCCTTATCAACCGCTGAAAAATTAATCCAGTCTGGTCTTTATCAAAAAGGTCTTGTCATTGGGGCGGAGGTCTTTTCTAAGATTTTGGACTGGTCTGATCGTAGCACCGCTGTGCTCTTTGGTGACGGTGCTGGCGGGGTCTTGCTGGAGGCCAGCGATCACCAGTATTTTCTGGCCGAGAGCCTCAATACCGACGGCACCCATGGACAAGCCTTGCAGTCAGGAAAGTCAGGTTTTTCATCGCCTTTTGCGGCAATGGCAGAGCAGGCTGATAGTCGGGTTCAGATGAACGGTCGAGCCATCTTTGATTTTGCTATCAAGACCGTATCAAAAAGCATCCGTCAACTGTTATCCGACAATGACTTATCGGCAGAGGCTGTCGATTACTACCTGCTTCATCAAGCCAACAGTCGCATCATTGACAAGATGGCTCAAAAAATTGGTGCTGATCTAGCTAAATTCCCAGCCAATATGATGAGCTATGGCAATACCAGTGCAGCGTCCATTCCTATCCTGCTCTCCGAGTGCGTCGCCGATGGGCGGATTCGTCTCGATGGTAGCCAAACCGTCCTCTTATCAGGCTTCGGTGGTGGCTTAACCTGGGGTAGTTTACTGATTACAATCTAGTTATCAATGGGTTAGCACCCGTTTATAAAAATATTTTTATCCAAAAAGGAGACCCTATCATGGCAGTATTTGAAAAAGTACAAGAAATTATCGTTGAAGAACTCGGCAAAGATGCTGAAGAAGTCACTCTCATGACAACCTTTGATGAGTTGGACGCTGACTCACTGGATGTGTTCCAAGTTATTTCAGAAATTGAAGATGCGTTTGACATCCAAATCGAAACAGAAGACGGTTTGAACACTGTTGGCGACTTGGTTGCTTACGTTGAAGGCAAAATTTAATTCGTTTCATAAAGAAGCTATCAATATCATTAAAATATAGAAGTTAAGGCTAAATGCTTAGCCTTACTTCTTACCTGAATAGTTTGATAGAAAAAATATTTTTTTTATCAAACTTGCTAGGTAAGCAAGAGAAACCTGTCTTGTTTTCCTAGCAGGTTTGCTAAGTTGTAAAAAGGATAAGAACTAAAATGAACACACGTATTACAACATTATTAAACATCAAATACCCTATTTTCCAAGGGGGGATGGCATGGGTGGCAGATGGTGATTTGGCTGGTGCTGTCTCAAATGCTGGTGGTCTGGGCATCATCGGTGGGGGCAACGCTCCAAAAGAGGTTGTTCGTGCCAATATCCAGAAGGTCAAGTCTATTACGGATAAGCCATTTGGGGTCAATATCATGCTCCTATCGCCTTTTGCGGATGACATCGTGGACTTGGTCATCGAAGAGGGTGTCAAGGTCGTGACGACAGGTGCGGGAAATCCTGGTAAGTACATGGAACGCTTGCATGCAGCAGGGGTTATCGTCATTCCAGTGGTACCGTCCGTTGCCCTTGCTAAGCGCATGGAAAAACTGGGTGTGGATGCTGTCATTGCCGAAGGCATGGAAGCAGGAGGCCACATTGGTAAGTTGACGACCATGACCTTGGTGCGTCAGGTTGTCGAAGCGGTGACGATTCCTGTCATTGCAGCAGGTGGTATTGCAGATGGTCACGGTGCGGCGGCAGCCTTTATGCTGGGGGCAGAGGCGGTGCAGGTAGGGACACGCTTTGTTGTGGCGATAGAGTCCAATGCCCACCAAAACTTCAAAGATAAGGTCTTGAAAGCTAAGGACATTGATACGGTGGTGTCGGCTTCTGTTGTCGGGCACCCTGTCCGTGCTATTAAAAATAAGCTGGCGACAGCTTACAGTCAGGCTGAGAAAGATTTCTTAGCGGGTAAAAAGACAGCTGAAGAAATTGAAGAGCTGGGAGCTGGTGCCCTTCGCAATGCGGTGGTTGACGGGG
This sequence comes from Streptococcus sp. E24BD, assembly GCF_041807825.1. Lineage (NCBI taxonomy): Bacteria > Bacillati > Bacillota > Bacilli > Lactobacillales > Streptococcaceae > Streptococcus > Streptococcus sp. E24BD. The sequence continues at coordinate 20,104 of NZ_JBGTZB010000003.1, forward strand.
ATGTTGACCATGGCTCTGTCATGGCAGGTCAGATTGCAGGGCTCATCAGTAAGGAAGAGACTTGTGAAGAGATTTTGAAGGATATTTACTACGGTGCGGCTGCAGTGATCAAGGAAGAAGCAACGCGTTGGGCAAGTATTGGAGAATAAGATGACAAAAACAGCTTTTTTGTTTGCAGGGCAAGGGGCGCAGTGTCTAGGGATGGCACGGGACTTGTACGAGACCTATCCAATTGTCCGAGAGACCTATGAAGCAGCTAGCCGTGTCTTGGGCTATGATGTGAGGGACCTTATCGATACCGATAAGGTCAAGCTCAATCAGACCCGCTATACCCAGCCAGCCATGCTGGTGACTTCTGTGGCGATTTTCCGTCTCTTGCAGGAGCAGGGATTGGTGGCTGACATGATGGCAGGTCTGTCCTTGGGCGAATACTCAGCCCTTGTGGCAGCAGGCTATCTAGATTTTGAGGAAGCAGTCGCCCTCATCGCCAAGCGTGGGGAGTATATGGAAACAGCAGCTCCTGCTGGATCAGGCAAGATGGTGGCCGTCCTGAATACGGATGTCGCTGTCATTGAGAAGGCCTGTCAAGCAGTCGCTCACTTGGGTGTGGTCAGTCCTGCCAACTACAACACGCCAGCACAGATTATCATCGGTGGTGAGGTAGATGCGGTGGATGCGGCGGTAGAGCTTCTTAAAGAGGAAGGCGTCAAACGCCTGATACCACTGAATGTCTCTGGTCCTTTTCACACGGCACTCCTCAAGCCGGCGTCGGACAAGCTAGCACTTGCTCTAAAAGAAGTGGCCTTTCATGAGGGAACTTGTCCTGTCGTGGGCAATACCGAGGCGGCTATTATGGCGACTACGGACATTCCAAGTCTGTTGACTCGTCAGGTCATGGAGCCTGTACGGTTTTACGAGTCGATTGCTACCATGCAGGCAGCTGGGGTGACCAATTTTATTGAGATTGGTCCGGGCAATGTCTTGTCTGGCTTTATCAAAAAAATGGACAAGACATTAGCTTGTCAATCAATTGAAACATTAACTGATTTAGAAAAATTATTAGAAAATATTGGAGGATAATACTTTGAAATTACAAGGGAAAAATGTGTTTATTACTGGTTCAACACGTGGTATTGGATTGGCTACTGCTCATAAATTTGCCAGTCTGGGTGCCAATGTCGTAATCAACGGTCGTGGGGAGATTCCAGCAGAAACGCTGGCTGCCTTTGAGCCCTACGGTGTCAAGGTGGTGAGCATTTCGGGAGACATTTCCAGTCAAGCGCAGGCCAAGCAAATGGTTGATAGAGCCATCGAAGAGCTGGGAAGTGTGGATATTCTGGTCAACAATGCCGGCATTACCAAGGATGGTCTGGCCATGCGGATGACGGAAGAAGACTTTGACAGCGTCCTCAAAATCAACCTAACAGGGGCCTTCAACATGACTCAAGCTGTCCTAAAACCTATGACAAGGGCACGTGAGGGGGCGATTATCAACCTCTCGAGCGTGGTTGGTCTCGTGGGCAATGCAGGGCAGGCTAATTATGCAGCGTCTAAGGCAGGATTGATTGGCTTGACCAAGTCCATCGCACGGGAAGTGGCAAGTCGCAATGTGCGGGTCAATGCCATTGCCCCAGGCTTTATCGAGTCGGATATGACAGCTGTGTTGGCAGATAAGATTAAAGAGGCGATGCTGGGACAAGTCCCGATGAAACGCTTTGGACAGGCGGATGAAGTGGCTGATGCGGCAGTCTTTCTGGCTAGTCAAGACTACCTCACCGGTCAAGTGATTGCCATTGATGGCGGCTTGACCATGCAATGAGAGAACAGTTGAGTAGGGGTGTAAAAGCTGATGACATCAGCTAAACAGCCCTGATGATTGTGGCGAGCCTTGCTCGCTCTATCCACAACCTCAAACAGCCATCTTCAGGCTGTTTGAGTTGTGCAACTCACGATTTCTCGCCTTCAAGGCGCAAACATCCTGAAGCACTCAGCCACTGCGTCTCGTTAATGTGACAGTTGTAAAAATCGTACAGTTCAAAAAGGAGAACACCATGACAAAAAACAATCGTGTCGTCGTTACAGGATACGGTATTACTTCCCCAATCGGGAACACGCCAGAAGAATTTTGGAACAGCCTATACACAGGCAAGGTCGGTATTGGCAAGATTAGCAAGTTTGATACGAGCGAATACAGTGTCCATAATGCCGCGGAAATCAAGGATTTCCCTTTTGACAAATACTTTACGAAAAAAGACACCAATCGCTACGATGACTACTCGCTCTATGCTCTCTATGCGGCAGAAGAAGCAGTCACCAATGCAGGCTTGACGCCAGACACGTTAGATAGAGACCGCTTTGGAGTGATTTTGTCGACCGGTATCGGTGGGATTTTGGAAATCGAGCAACAAGTGGAGCGAATGAACACCAAGGGTCCCAAGCGGATTCGCCCGATGGCTCTGCCAAAAGCCCTGCCAAACATGGCAGCAGGAAATATCGCCATGCGATTTGGTGCCAATGGGGTCTGCAAGTGTGTGATTACGGCCTGTGCATCGTCCAATGATGCCTTGGGGGATGCTTTTCGTGAAATTAAATTCGGCTTCCAAGATGTCATGCTGGCTGGTGGTTCAGAAGCAGCCATTACGCCATTTGCCATCGGTGGTTTCCAGGCCTTGACCGCTATGTCCACGACCGAAGACCCGCTTCGCGCGTCGATTCCTTTTGACAAGGACCGAAATGGCTTTGTCATGGGTGAAGGTGCAGGTGTTCTGGTCTTGGAAAGTCTGGAACATGCCCAAAAACGTGGGGCTACAATCTTGGCGGAAATCGTGGGTTATGGCAATACCTGCGATGCCCACCACATGACCTCGCCGAATCCAGAAGGTTTGGGGGCTATTAAAGCTATGAAGTTGGCGCTTGCAGAAGCAGGCATCGAGCCAGCAGATGTGGACTACATCAACGCCCACGGGACTTCTACTCCTGCCAATGAGAAGGGCGAGAGCGGCGCGATCGTTTCTGTCTTTGGAACCAATACGCCTGTGTCCTCAACCAAGTCCTTTACAGGTCATTTGTTGGGAGCTGCGGGTGCGGTGGAAGCTATCGCTGTTATCGAAGCGATGAAACATGCCCATGCGCCGAAAACGGCTGGTACGACAGAAGTATCTGACTACATTGAGGCGGATGTCATCTATGGACAAGGTCGAGATATGGCTATTCGCTATGCCATTTCCAATACCTTTGGCTTTGGTGGTCACAATGCAGTCATTGCATTTAAGAAATGGGAGGGCTAATGGAATTAGCAGCAATTAAAGACTTAATGGCACAGTTTGACAGCTCAAGTCTCCGTGAATTTTCTTATAAAAATGGCAGCGATGAGCTTGCCTTTAGTAAAAATGAAGGCAGCGCTTTGGCTGTGGCACCAGCTGCTCAGCCTACGGTGGCGAATGCTGCCCCCCAAGCGCAAACGCCAGTCGTTCCCCTAGATGAGCCTGCGACTGCTAGCTCTGCCATTGTCCCAACAGCACAAGCCGAAGGGGAAGTGGTGGAGAGCCCGCTCGTCGGTGTGGCCTACCTGTCGCCCGCTCCAGACAAGCCAGCCTTTGTGGCCGTCGGGGACAGTGTGAAGAAGGGACAGACCCTGATGATCATCGAGGCCATGAAGGTGATGAATGAAGTGCCAGCTCCACGTGATGGGGTTGTCACAGAGATCTTGGTGGCCAATGAAGCGGTCATCGAATTTGGACAAGGATTGGTGCGCATCAAATGATGGATATAAACCAGATTAAAGAGGCGCTGCCTCACCGCTACCCGATGCTCTTGGTGGATCGGGTGCTGGAGATGACAAACGATACGATTGTCGCATTGAAAAACGTGACCATCAATGAACCCTTTTTCAATGGGCATTTTCCCCAATATCCAGTCATGCCGGGTGTCCTCATCATGGAAGCCTTGGCGCAGACCGCAGGTGTTTTGGAGTTGTCCAAGCCTGAAAACAAGGGCAAGTTGGTCTTTTATGCGGGCATGGACAAGGTCAAATTCAAAAAACAAGTCGTTCCTGGAGATCAGCTCGTCATGACAGCGACCTTTGTCAAACGCCGTGGCACGATTGCAGTCGTTGAAGCCAAAGCCGAAGTCGATGGCAAGCTGGCAGCGAGCGGGACGCTGACCTTTGCGATTGGGGCTTAAACAGTCCAGTGGACTGTTTAAGGTTCGAGCCTGAAAATCAGAAAGCGAGAATACAGAAATCGCTAACGCAGAGCGTTCGATGTTGTTGTCCTATCCCCGCAAGACTTCCAGAGTCAGTTAAGTGACTCTGGAAGGTTCGAGTCTGAAAATCGGAAAAGGAGCAGGTTGGTCACAAGCCTAGCGAAGTGAACGACCCAACAGCTACTGCGATAGAAAAGTTTTCATTGGAATCGTTTAGTTAAGGGAAATCCCTTTGCGAAACTGCCATAAAGAGAGAAAAGTATGTTCAAAAAAATCTTAATCGCCAACCGTGGCGAAATTGCGGTACGGATTATTCGTGCAGCGAGAGAATTGGGAATTGAAACGGTGGCGATTTATTCGCAGGCGGATAAAGACGCCCTTCATGTGCTCTTGGCAGATGAGGCGATTTGTGTCGGACCTGCCAAATCGATCGACTCCTATCTGAATATCAATGCAGTGTTATCTGCTGCAGTTGTGACAGGTGCAGAAGCCATTCACCCCGGGTTTGGATTTTTAAGTGAAAATTCCAAGTTTGCGACCATGTGTGAAGAGGTAGGCATTCAGTTTATTGGTCCATCTGGTGCCGTCATGGATACCATGGGGGATAAGATCAATGCCCGTTCCGAGATGATCAAGGCTGGTGTTCCTGTCATTCCTGGTTCAGATGGAGAGGTCTTCTCTGCTGAGGAGGCGCTAGCCATTGCGGAGAAAATCGGCTATCCAGTCATGCTCAAGGCGTCAGCTGGTGGTGGCGGCAAAGGGATTCGTAAGGTCGAAAAGGCTCAAGATCTTGTTCCTGCCTTTGAGTCAGCCTCGTCAGAAGCCAAGGCAGCGTTTGGCAATGGTGCCATGTATTTGGAGAAAGTGGTCTATCCAGCTCGTCACATTGAGGTTCAAATCCTCGCAGACAAGCAAGGGCAGGTGATTCACTTGGGCGAGCGGGACTGTTCGCTCCAGCGAAACAATCAGAAAGTCCTTGAAGAAGCGCCGTCTATTGCGATTGGACAAACCATGCGCCACAAGATTGGGCAGGCAGCAGTGCGTGCAGCTCAGTCCGTTGGTTATGAAAATGCAGGAACGATCGAGTTTCTCTTAGACGAAGCTAAGGGTGAGTTTTACTTCATGGAGATGAATACCCGTGTCCAAGTCGAGCACCCCGTGACGGAATTTGTGACAGGTGTAGACATCGTCAAGGAGCAAATCCGCATCGCAGCAGGACTGCCGTTATCGGTGACCCAAGAGGAGGTCGCCATCACAGGTCATGCCATTGAATGCCGTATCAATGCTGAAAATCCAGCCTTCAACTTTGCACCGAGCCCTGGTAAGATTCGCAATCTCTACCTGCCCAGTGGTGGTGTGGGCTTGCGGGTTGACTCAGCTGTTTACCCCGGCTATACCATTCCGCCTTACTATGACAGCATGATTGCCAAGGTCATCGTGCATGGGGCCAATCGGTTTGAAGCTCTGATGAAGATGCAGCGGGCCCTCTATGAGCTGGAGATTGAAGGGGTTGTGACCAATACAGACTTTCAGCTGGACTTGATTGCGGACAAGCGAGTAGTGGCAGGGGATTATGACACCGCCTACTTGATGGAAGAATTTTTACCGCATTACCAAGCCACTCATGACTAAAATAGGAAGATACACACGAGAAGAGAGTGGGACAAAAATCGGTAATTTCGAAGAAATTCGATCTTTTCGTCCCACCTCCGCACAGTTGACTAGGACTGTAAAAGCTGATTTATCAGCGAGTTAGAGGCCAGTCAACCACTGCGTCTTGTACAATAAACAATATAGTGTTAAGAGGCCAGGACTTTTGTCTCGACTGCCTCTCTGCTAAAAAGGAGGAAGAATGGCTTTATTTTCACGAAAAGAAAAATATATCCGTATCAACCCCAATCGCTTTGCCCGAGAAGTCCGTCCACAGGTCAAGCCTGAGGTGCCAGACGAACTCTTTTCCAAGTGCCCTGCCTGCAAGCAGACCATTTATCAGAAGGATTTAGGGCTAGAAAAGACTTGTCCATCTTGTCAGTATAACTTTCGGATTACAGCGCACGATCGCTTGACCCTGACAGTGGATGAGGGGAGTTTTGAGGAACTGTTTACAGGGATTGAGACCAAGAATCCTTTGGACTTCCCTCACTATATGGAAAAATTACAGGCAACCCGTGAAAAGACTGGTCTGGATGAGGCAGTGATGACAGGGACCGCTATGATTGAGGGACAGAAAGTGGCACTGGGAATCATGGATTCTCACTTTATCATGGCGTCCATGGGGACGGTCGTGGGTGAGAAAATTACCCGTCTGTTTGAGCATGCGACGCAAGAATGCTTACCAGTCGTCCTCTTTACGGCTTCTGGAGGAGCTAGAATGCAAGAGGGGATTATGTCCCTCATGCAGATGGCCAAGATTTCAGCTGCTGTCAAACGCCATTCCAATGCAGGGCTCTTTTACCTGACGATTCTAACAGATCCGACCACAGGTGGGGTCACAGCCAGCTTTGCCATGGAAGGGGACATCATCTTAGCCGAACCGCAGACCTTGATTGGCTTTGCAGGACGGCGTGTCATTGAAAGTACTGTACGGGAAACGCTACCCGATGATTTCCAAAAGGCAGAGTTTCTCTTGGAGCATGGTTTTGTCGATGCGATCGTCAAGCGGCAGCACCTGCGTGAGACCATCGGTCGCTTAATTAGTCTACATGGAGGTGTGCGATGAGTGACATCGGAAACATCATCAAGCAGGCCAGAGACCAAGCTCGCTTGACCGCTCTGGATTACGCTGAGCTCTTGCTGGATGATTTTATGGAGCTGCATGGTGATCGGCATTTCAGAGATGATGGGGCGATTGTTGGAGGTGTCGGTCGATTGGCAGGTCAGCCTGTGACCTTGATTGGTATCCAAAAAGGAAGAAACCTTCAGGACAATCTGGACCGTAATTTTGGCCAACCTAGTCCAGAGGGTTACCGCAAGGCCCTGCGTCTTATGAAGCAGGCGGAGAAATTTGGTCGCCCTGTTATTACCTTTATCAATACTGCGGGCGCTTATCCAGGTGTCGGAGCAGAAGAGCGTGGACAGGGAGAAGCTATTGCCCGCAATCTCATGGAGATGAGTGACCTAAAAGTGCCGATTATCGCCATCATCATCGGTGAGGGTGGATCTGGTGGAGCTTTGGCTCTAGCAGTGGCGGACAAGGTTTGGATGCTGGAGCATTCTATGTATGCGGTGCTTTCGCCAGAAGGCTTTGCTTCTATTCTCTGGAAAGATGGCAGCCGTGCCATGGAGGCGGCTGAGCTTATGAAAATCACCTCTTATGAGCTGCTCAAGCTGGATGTCGTGGATAAGGTTATCCCCGAATATGGGCAATTTACAAATGAAGTTGTCGCTACACTGAAAAGTGAATTGATTAAGGAACTTGACCACTTACGCCAACTGCCGTTAGAAGAGTTATTAGAAGCCCGTTACCAACGGTTTAGAAAATATTGATTTTTTGGGCAATAGGTGTTGCTATTCTGTTAAAAAGATGATAGAATTAACCCATCAGAGGTGTTTTGAGAAAACAACTGTACAGAAAGTGGTGAGGCTGAGAAATCCGCGAGTTGGTCAAAACTGGTTGCTGATGTCTAAAACTGAACAAACAAAGTTGCGGGTACAAGCCCGAATTTGGGTGGTACCGCGGAAATCGTAACAGAACTTCGTCCCTATCTAGCGCAAGCTGGATGGGGATTTTCCATATCTCTTAGTGAGTGCCAGTTGCATAGCAACTGAGCAGAGTTTAGAGATATGGATGCAGTTTGAACGGAGTGAAAACTGTAAACTGATGAATTTGGAACCGATATTAATCTAGAAAAGGAGAATTGTGATGGATTTAAATCAATTAGATATTGTTGTCAGTCATGTTAGTCAATCTAGTGAACAGTTGGAGAGATTGCTTGGTCTTGTAGCAGATTATAAAGATGAGCATTTTGCTCAGTTCACTGTCGGTAGCCATTGTCTGATGCTATCGGATAAAGCGATTATCCCATTGGAGCAGTTCCAATCTGGTATTATTCTGCACATTCAAATAGAAGATGTAGATGTGAAATATCAGGCCCTTCAAGAATCGGGAGAGATGATTCTGAATCCACCAACGAGGACTGACTGGGGGACATATTCCCTAATTGTTCAAGGTCCTGAAGGTATTGTCCTAGATTTCTATCAACTCCAGGAGAACTAACATGAGCAACAATCACAATACTGAAGAAAAAATCAGTCTGCCGAATCTTGAGACTGACCGACTTTACCTGCGAGAACGCACCGTTGCAGATGCAGAAGCGGTGTTCGAATATGCTAGCTTACCAGAGGTCTCCTGGCCAGCAGGTTTTCCACCTGTCAAAACAGTTGAAGATGAAGTGTATTACTTAGAGCATGTTCTGACGAAACGTAATGCAGACCATCATTTGCCATCGGGCTATGGGATTTGCCTCAAAGGGACAGATAAGGTTATCGGCTCTGTTGATTTTAACCTGCGCCATGCGGATGATGTCCTAGAAATGGGCTATACTCTACATCCGGATTTTTGGCAAAAAGGCCTTATGACCGAAGCTTGTCACGCTTTTTTGGAAGCCGGATTTACACTTCTCAAGCTTCATAAGATTGAAATTGCGTGTTATGATCACAACCAAGCTAGTCGAAAATTGGCTGAAAAGCTTGGTTTTACCTTAGAAGCAACCATCCGTGACCGTAAGGATGCCCAAGGGAATCGCTGTGCTAGCCTCCGCTATGGCTTGCTGAAGAGTGAGTGGGAGAAAAATGTGCCATTGAACTAAACTTAGAGTATCAAACTTAGTTTGGGAAGGAGGAAGTCCTGATGAATGAATTGCAGTTCCTGATTTATACTGCTGAACAGTTGCAGGAGACCGTCCAGGTCATTATTCGTGGAGAGACGATTTGGGTCAGTCCAAAAGAGATGAGTCGGCTGTTTGGTATGGGAGTGCCTGCTATTAACAAGCATCTCAAGCATATTTTTGAAGAAGGTGAGCTGGATGAGCAGGCAACTATTTCCAAAATGGAAATAGTTCAAACTGAAGGCAATCGAGAGGTTCTGCGTCAGCTGATTTTCTAGATGCAGGCTATCACCGCTGCCGAACAGGGCTGAATCACCTAGCCTTCTACGGTGGCAGTCGTGAGCAGATTGACCAACTCAGGCAGGATTTGATGACCAGAGGAGTCAAACTCCTCTACGATGACCGCTACCCCTACGCAGGAGGAGACAGTCACTACGCCCTCTACTGTGAAGACCCTGATGGAGTCAAAGTGGAGGTGGTGGGGGAAGGAGGAAAAGAAGAAAAATGAGAAGAACAAAACTAGCAATTATTTCAATTCTCGCTTTTATAATCTTTCTTATTTTACTACCATTGCTAGCAGAAATGAATATCATGGGGGTGTTGTTTAAATATTTAAAGCTATATTTTTCATCAGATAGCAACAAAGATTATTTTGAAGTTGTCTTATCAGCAATTGCAATTTTTACAACCTTTATTCTATTTGATTGGCAAAATACAATAGAATCACATAATAAACAGCTCGAACGAAAAGAAGAGAAAGAGAAACAAGAGAAACTATACTTAGAACAGCGAGAACGAGAACGTGCATTTTTACGACCGTTATTTTTGGCGGAGTTACAAGGAAAAAATTCAGCAATTAGATTATTCATTAGGGAAAGTGCCCCCCTTACTAACATTACAATTTACTATCAAAACATAGCAAACGAAAATTTCCAAGAGAAATTTGTTGGGAATGCTGTTTCTGGAGATTGTATTTTTAGATTCGATTCGGATAAACTTGAGTCAGCAATCATTGAGTGTAGAACTTACCTAGATGAAAATATTTATTTTCAATATCACGTTGGAAACAATTTGCTTCACTACAGAATAGTTGATGGAGAAGATTTAAATTATATCAGGGAGATACTAAAAAGACGTATTTTAAATGATAGTATTGAAAATAACTTGAGTCATATGATAGAAATATATAATATTCAATTGCAACATTCAGTCTATGAATCACTTTTTTTCAATAAATTTATAGATTTTTTCTCAAGTCACACGCAATATTGGATAACGTCAAAAGAAGATAAACTGTTTAAATTATCTGTGATACTTGGAGAAAATAATATTGAAACCTCCTTGAGTCGTTCCATTGGTTTAGATAGTAAAGAAGACTATGCCCAAACTCCAGAGATATTTTTTGAATTATTGGAGGTAATAAATAAGTATTTAAAAGATTGCTGGTATACGAGTTGTGAGGAAGCTGAACAAGAGCGAGACTATTTCATAAGCAATATAAGAAACTACCAGGGAACAGAAATAGGAAGCTATATTGAGCGATTTGAAAATGAAATGATTAATCGCGAACTGATGACTCAATACATAGATGATTTAATAATGTATTTGCAAAACAGTAAAAAATGGTTGATTTTCCTCTTAGGTGTGTTGAAGTCTATTTAAAAAGGTATGTGTCTATTTCTAAAGAAAGATTGGGATATCCAAATGAAATTGAACATGTTAAAGAACAAATTAGGAATGACTTGAGAAAAGTGTTTAGTAAATATATTTAAAAAAAGGCAATGAATAAAAGAAAGGACCACCCCATGTCAAAAGAATTATCACCAAAATACAATCCAGCTGAGGTAGAGGCTGGTCGCTACGCTAAATGGCTTGAGGCCGATGTCTTCGCACCGTCTGGTGACGAGACAGCCAAGCCCTATTCTATCGTGATTCCACCGCCAAACGTGACGGGTAAATTGCACCTTGGGCACGCTTGGGACACGACCTTGCAGGACATCATTATCCGCCAGAAGCGCATGCAGGGCTATGATGCCCTCTGGCTACCTGGCATGGACCACGCAGGGATTGCCACCCAAGCCAAGGTGGAGGAGCGCCTGCGGGAGCAGGGCATTTCGCGCTATGCCCTCGGTCGTGAGAAGTTTTTAGAAAAGGTCTGGGAGTGGAAGGAAGAGTACGCCACCACTATCCGCGAGCAGTGGGGCAAGCTGGGCTTGTCCTTGGACTACCAGCGTGACCGCTTTACGCTGGACGAGGGCTTGTCAAAAGCCGTGCGCAAGGTCTTTGTCGACCTCTACAAGAAAGGCCTCATCTACCGCGGTGAGTTCATCATCAACTGGGACCCAGCCGCTCGTACCGCCCTATCCGATATCGAGGTGATTCACAAGGACGTGGAGGGAGCCTTCTACCACATGACCTATATGCTGGAAGATGGCTCGCGCGGTCTAGAAGTAGCGACCACACGACCAGAAACCATGTTTGGTGATGTGGCAGTTGCTGTCAACCCAGAAGACCCACGCTACAGGGACTTGATTGGCAAAAACGTTATTTTACCAATCATCAACAAAGCAATTCCAATCGTGGCTGACGAGCATGCCGATCCAGAATTCGGAACAGGTGTGGTCAAAATCACGCCAGCCCATGACCCGAATGACTTCCTCGTTGGGCAACGCCATGATTTGCCACAAGTCAATGTCATGAACGATGATGGCACCATGAACGAATTGGCGGCGGAATTTGCTGGCATGGATCGCTTTGAAGCCCGCAAGGCAGTCGTTGCCAAACTAGAAGAGCTTGGTAGCTTGGTCAAAATCGAAAAACGGGTGCACTCCGTAGGACATTCTGAGCGTTCAGGTGCTGTCGTTGAACCACGCCTGTCCACCCAATGGTTTGTCAAGATGGACGAGCTGGCCAAACGGGCGATTAGCAACCAAGAGACTGACGATAAGGTTGATTTCTACCCCCCACGCTTTAATGATACCTTCCTCCAATGGATGGAAAATGTCCATGACTGGGTGATTTCACGCCAGCTTTGGTGGGGTCACCAGATTCCTGCTTGGTACAATGAAGCTGGTGAGATGTATGTTGGCGAAGAAGCCCCAGCAGGTGAGGGCTGGGTGCAGGACGAGGACGTGCTGGACACTTGGTTTAGCTCTGCCCTTTGGCCATTCTCCACGATGGGCTGGCCAGATACGGACAGTCATGACTTTAACCGATACTTCCCAACCTCAACCCTTGTTACAGGCTACGACATCATCTTCTTCTGGGTGTCTCGCATGATTTTCCAATCGCTGGAATTTACTGACCGCCGCCCATTCAAGAATGTCCTCATCCACGGTCTCATCCGTGACGAGCAGGGGCGTAAGATGTCCAAGTCTTTGGGCAACGGGATTGATCCAATGGATGTTATCGACCAGTACGGTGCAGACGCCCTGCGTTGGTTCCTTTCAAACGGCTCTGCCCCAGGTCAAGATGTTCGCTTCAGCTACGAGAAGATGGATGCTTCTTGGAACTTCATCAACAAAATCTGGAACATTTCCCGCTATATCCTCATGAATCGTGAGGGGTTGACCCTTGAGGAGGCACGTGCCAATGTGCAGAAGGTCGCTAAGAGCCAAGCTGGCAACGTGACCGACCGCTGGATTCTCCACAACCTCAATGAGACCATTGCCAAAGTCACAGACACCTTTGAGAAGTTTGAGTTCGGTATCGCTGGACACCATCTCTACAACTTCATCTGGGAAGACTTTGCCAACTGGTATGTCGAGCTGACTAAGGAGGTCCTCTACAGCGACGATGAGGCAGAAAAAGCCATCACCCGCTCCGTCCTCCTCTACACCCTTGACGCCATTTTACGCCTGCTCCATCCGATTATGCCGTTTGTGACCGAGGAGATTTTTGGGCAGCTTTCTGATAGCAGTATCGTGGTAGCCGCTTATCCAGTGGTGGATGCTTCTTTTGCCAATAGCAGAGCTGCGACAGAGGTCGAGAGCCTGAAAGATCTGATTCGTGCGGTTCGTAACGCCCGTGCTGAGGTCAATGTCGCCCCAAGCAAGCCGATTACCCTCCTGATTAAGACCGCAGACAGCGAGCTAGAAGCCTTCTTTAAAGCCAATATCAACTACATCACCCGCTTCACCAACCCAGAGAAGCTGGAGATTGGCGCAGCTATTGCTGCTCCAGAGCTTGCCATGTCAGCCGTCATCACAGGCGCTGAAATCTTCCTGCCGCTAGCAGACCTTCTCAATGTCGAAGAAGAGCTAGACCGCCTCCACAAAGAGCTCGCCAAATGGCAGAAAGAACTGGACATGGTGACCAAGAAACTCGCTAACGAGAAATTCATCGCCAACGCCAAACCAGACATCGTCCAAAAAGAACAAGACAAACAAACCGACTACCAAACCAAATACGATGCCACCAAAGCACGCATTGCAGAAATGGAGAAGTTGGTGAAGTAAGCAGATAAAACTGTATTTCAATAACCGATAAACCCCAGCAGATTGTTGGGGTTTTTGGTATGAAAATAAGTACAGAAAATTTCTGTACTTAAAGCACTATTCTAAAAATTTTATTACTTGGTTAGTTCATCAAGTTCGTCATCGGACAGGATACTACGATTGGTAAACTGAGTAATATTTGTATAAAAGCTATCAAACTGTCTGGGATTTTTGGATAGTTCATCTTGAGCAAATTGTTTGTACTTACTCTTTGAATCTATATACTGATTCTTTATTAGCTCTTTCTCTAAGTAACGATTTGGTACCGGTTTAGCATTACCATTCTTATGATATCCAAAAGTTCCTGCAAGTTTTTCTTTATAAGGGACAAAAATGATTGTTCGGATAAATTTAATAACTTGAAAGTGATAACGTTTTGTAATGAGTACTTTTGGAAGAAGGAGTAAGGGTTGATTATCAGCACCAAGAATATAAGGAGATTCAAGGTTTTCCCACGATTCAGAGTCACTATTCCAATATTCTCTGAAGTTATAGTTCTTTGTAGAAATTGGAATGCCATGAATTCTAGCTTGTTCTAGAGTATATTCGACAATTTCTTTTTTTAGTAGGCTAACTAATAAATCAGAGGTTCTATCTTCGGCAAATTTTGGTGAAAGGATTGATAAAGCGGTCAGGGTAAGTAAATTTTTTCTGCTGTTATCATCTGCTTTAGCAACAAGCTCAAAGAACTTTAATAGCATTTCTTGAGATGCGCCCTTACCCAAAGATTTTCCTTTAGATAAACCAAGATGAATGTAGTTACATTCTTGAGAATGACTGAATAATTCTTTTAATTTAGCTTGGTTATTTTGTTGGTAGAGTTTAAATGCTGTTCTAAAAAAATGTGCAACTTTTTGGTGAGCTTTACCAAAAATAGGATGCAAGTTGTTAGAGTAAAGTTTTGTAGGGTCTATAAATAGCCTAGTATCTGTTGTGGTATCTAGATTTAAAAAATCAATTTCATGATGTTTGAGATTAATAATTTTATTCATTCATTTTCCTTTTCATTTTAATTATGGAAAAAGAATTAGTTGAGTTAGTTTACTTTTTTATCAAAAATTGATATAGTTTTACAGTAGGTTTTAGAATAGTGCAGTACTTAAGTTGCCTTCTCTTCTAATTCTTAATGAAAGCTGGTAGGTTGCCGCCTATCAGCTTTTTCCATATGTTAATTATATCAAAAGTAGTGCAAAACTACAACAAAAAACACAACATATAGTGTCTCTTGTTCCGTGGGACACCATATGTTGTTTTTTTATGTTTTTATTAAATACTCTTGATATATTCGCCAATTTTTTTCACGATAGCTGTGACCAGAGCGTTACCCATAAAGAACATTCTCATTTTATCAGAGACGTCAACAATAGTTCCGTCAGAGAGTTTCTTCTTGGAGGTCCAGTTGTCTGGGAAGTCTTGGAGGCGTTCGGCTTCAACGGGTGTTAAGAGTCGATACTTGTCATTGACATAGAGCAGATGAGTGGAACGATTGACAGTTCCCTCAGATGTTAGCATGGTTCGGCCAGGTAAATTCAAGTCATCATAGGGAGACATTCCTCCTTCGGAGTAGGTGTAGGTGTGGCCATCAGCCGAGGTGCGCTCGATTTTCTTAGGTCCTCTGAGGTACTGGAATTTTTCCAGTTTTTCAGGTGAGGTCAGGAAGTATTTTTGAGGAACTTCTGACTCGTCTTGGAGAATTTGACCAAGCGTAATCGGTTGACCGTCAAAATTTGGTTCGGTATCAATCGAGTAGTATCTTCCGTGTCGCATGACGCCTGTGTTCCAAACAGTACCTGTGAAGTTATCTGAAACCTCAACGATATCATTGGTCAACTCATAGTAAACTTGACGATGTTTAACAGGTGTTTGCTTGATTGGAAATTGGGTGGCAAAGAGGCCTGTTTGATAGATGTAATCGTCATAGCGTTTTTCGTCAAAAACTTGGTCGTTTTGCTCGAATTCTTGGTCTAGTTTTTTTGCAAAAGCCGTATCGTTACGATAGACAAAGAAAAAGACTCGACGGCGGCGCTGGCTGCGGCCGTATTCGGCAGCATTGATGACCCGCCATTCAACAGAATAGCCAAGATTGTTAAAGGCTGCCAGCATAATGGCAAAGTCACGACCTCTTTGTTTGGACGGGGCTTTTAGCAGGCGGTCAACATTTTCCAAAATCAGGTATTTAGGTTGAATAATGCGGGTCGCTCGGATAATCTCCCAGAAGAGGACCCCTTTTTTACCTTCAATCCCTTGCTCGTTCTTCTTGCTTCTAGCAACAGAATAGTCTTGACAAGGGAAGCCACCGACAATCATATCCGCATCCATCATAGCGAGTTCTTCGTCGGTAATATCAGAAATGC
Source organism: Streptococcus sp. E24BD (assembly GCF_041807825.1). Classification (NCBI taxonomy): domain Bacteria; kingdom Bacillati; phylum Bacillota; class Bacilli; order Lactobacillales; family Streptococcaceae; genus Streptococcus; species Streptococcus sp. E24BD. The sequence goes on from NZ_JBGTZB010000003.1 coordinate 35,983, forward strand.
TGATGTTTAAGTTTTTGCTATCTGGGAAGCGGTAGTCGTAGACTTCAAAAGCGTCTTGAGACTTGCGTGAAGGCTCCCATTGATTGGCCCATTTGGTTTGGAAAAAATCCTTGTCTGCCTGTTCAAGCCCTATACGGAACCCTCCCACGCCAGCGAATAATTCAAGTACGTTCATCATATCCTCAATCTATAGGTTTATTTCTTTATTATACCGCATTTTTTGCATTCGATCAACTATTTAATTTGCTATAATGGAAATATAGAGTAGCAGGAGAAGTGTATGGTTAGTTATCAAACGAAAGAGCAGATCCACAACAGAGCTTTAGAAGCTGTTGGGAAGACAATGGCAGAGCTGATGGCCAATATGCCCGAGAAAAAATCTGGCAAGAAGTCCCAAGTAGGAGATGCTTGGGAATCTTGGTTTGGGGTGGATAAAAATAGCATTGCTGGAGCAGATTTGTATGAAGCTGGCGTAGAGCTAAAGGCCACGCCCGTCAAAATTCTCAAAAACGGTACCTATTCAGCTAAGGAGCGATTGGTATTAAATATTATCAACTACATTGAAGAATACGACAAGGTATTTGAAACCTCCTCATTTTGGTTGAAAAACCAGTTTATGGAACTTGGGTTTTACCTGCATGACAAAGAATTACCTTGGACAGATTGGCAAATCTTAAAGGCTGCTCTCTTTCAGTTTCCTGAAAATGACCTGGAAATCATCAAACAGGACTGGGAGAAAATTCATGATTATATTAAGTCGGGTCGAGCACATGAATTATCAGAAGGGTTGACCCTCTACTTGGGTGCTTGTACAAAAGGTGCCAATAGCAAATCTGTTCGAGACCAACATCCGAATCTAAATGCTCCCAAAGCCATGCAAAGGGCCTATTCTTTGAAAAGCAACTATATGACCTATATTTTAAGGGAATTTATTTTTGGTGGCCGAGAAGATGACAATATTCGCTTAAAACCCTTTGAAAATGAGGTTCAGGAGCGTCAAGTAAGGTATCAGAGCGGTCATCGTCTTATTGAGGATGTTTCCATTTTACAAAATATCCGCTTGGAAGACTATATTATTCATCAACTTGCCCCTTACAAAAACAAATCGGTCGAAGAGCTAGCAAATCTGTTTGACATTCCAAAGCAGAGTAATGGGAGCTATCCTAAGTCGATTAATGCCCTCTTGATTAATCGGATGTTGGGGTTGGACAAGAATCTTGACGAAACGGAAGAATTTTTCAAGGCCAATATTACGGTTAAGACCATACGAGTAACTAATAAGCAGACCATTAAAGAAAGTATGAGTTTTCCTGCTTTTAAATTTAAAGAGTTGGTTGAAGAGGAATGGGAAGGATCGACTCTTCGAGATATTTTTGATGCCACGAAATTTTTCTTTGCTATTTTTCAAGAGAATCAGGATGGAATCTATTATTTCAAAGGGGCAACATTTTGGACCATGCCCATTGCTGATTTAGACGGTGTCGTTAAGGCTGCTTGGCAGGAAACGGTTGATACCTTAAAGCATGGTGTTCAGTTGATTTATCAAAATGGGCGTGTGACAAATAATCTCATTTCAAAATCAGAGGGAAGAACAATCCACATTCGTCCACATGCTCAAAAAGCATCTTATGTTGCTAATAATCCTAACTCTGATCAGTTACCGGTTCCTGCTCGCTGGACTAATAAACCGGAGGCCTTTTCTAGTGACTACATGACCAAGCAATGTTTTTGGTTAAATAATGACTATGTCTTGGCACAAATTTCAGATTTGCTGGATTAGTAAACAGTTGGTATTATTCATAATTAAATAGCAAGCCTATACCTTTTCTGCTATAATATTAATAAAAACGACTACAAAGGAGAAACATCATGACATTTACAGGCTACGAACCAAGTCGCAATGTGGAGGATTTTCATTTAGCAGCCTTTGCCTACTATGATGGCTTAGAGGTTGTAGACCAGCTAAAGCCAGGGACTTATTTGGATTTGTTGGCGGAGCCGACCAATCCTTATGACTCAGAAGCGGTAGCGATTTTTTACAAGGGCAAAAAGCTCGGCTATGTGCCTAAAGACCGTAATACCTTAATCAGTCGTATGATGTTCTACGGTCACGGTGAGATTTTAGAAGCGCGTATCCAGATGGTTGATTTGACCGTTCATCCCGAGCGTCAACTGCGTGTGGTGGTGAAATTTAAGGATAATCGGTAAGCATCCCAGCTTATTATCTCTTAATTGACGACATCAACTGAACAAACTCAAAAAATTAAACTGTACAGAAAATTATCGCTAACTATTAGTAAGGATAAAAAGTACGTGCTTTTTGTCTTTTTTTTTGGTAGAATGGTGGTATCAATGGAGATAGGAGTTCAAATGGCAACATTAATTGATGGAAGAGGCATAGCAAATCGTTTGCAAGAGCAACTAGCAGAAAAAGTTGCTCAGATGAAGGAAGAGCATGCTATTGTCCCAGGTTTAGTCGTGATTTTGGTTGGTGATGATCCTGCTAGTCAGGTCTACGTTGGCAACAAGGAGCGGTCAGCACTTGCCGCTGGGTTTAAGAGCGAGGTGGTAAGAGTACCTGACATTATTTCTCAGGAGGAGTTGCTGGCTCTTATCTCTAAATACAATGTGGACGCCAGTTATCATGGGATTTTGGTGCAGCTCCCTTTGCCTAAACATATTGACGAAGAGGCTGTTTTGCTAGCCATTTCTCCAGAAAAGGATGTTGACGGTTTTCATCCGATGAACATGGGACGCCTCTGGAGCGGACACCCCGTCATGGTGCCTTGCACGCCTGCTGGGATTATGGCAATGGTTGAGGCTTATGGTGTCGAACTGGCTGGCAAACGAGCGGTTGTGATTGGTCGTAGCAACATTGTCGGCAAGCCAATGGCACAGCTGCTCATGGATAAAAACGCAACGGTGACGATTGCCCACTCTCGCACCCAAAACTTGCCAGAGTTGGCGCGTAGCGCAGAAATTTTAGTCGTTGCCATCGGTCAGGCTAAGTTTGTGACCAAGGAATTTGTCAAGGAAGGTGCTGTTGTCATTGATGTGGGCATGAACCGTGACGATAATGGCAAGCTCTGTGGTGACGTTGATTTTGACGAGGTCGAACCACTAACAAGCCTCATCACACCTGTTCCAGGTGGGGTCGGTCCCATGACCATCACCATGCTACTAGAACAAACCTATCAGGCAGCCATGCGCACAGTGAACATCTAAGAGACCTACAAAAAAACGCCAGATGGCGTTTTTGAGATTAAAGTATTATTATTTCTCCGTCTTGTGGAATATGTAAACGGTCAGCAAATTCGTGTTGCTCAGCAAAAGTAGCAAGTTCCTGACGAGACAGTGCCCAGTGGTTGATGGCTTCCATATGAACGGAGATGAGAGTAGCAGGTGTATGCTGGGCAACAGCAAGAACATCTTGACTATCCATGACCACTCTTCCTAGTCCTTCTACAGCATTGCCACCTGCATTAAGAACGATAATGTCTGGTTGGTAGCGGTTGATAGCTATTTTGAAATGGTCATTCCAAAAAGTATCTCCAGCTAGGTAAAGCGTTTTTTCGTCGTCTGCTTGGAAGACCACTCCACAAACAGAGCCAATGAAGTCTCTAACTTCTTGGGGATATTGGTTGAGGTTTTCGATATGTTCCCCATTAGTTTTGTGGAGGGTAATACCACCAAAGCTAGTGGTTTGCGTCAACACACGAACATCGGTAAAACCAGCAGCTGCTATCACAGTAGCGTCAGCTTCATCTTGGACAAAAATCGGAATGCTTTTATCCAGCACCTCAGTTGCCACCTCATCCCAATGGTCTTGGTGGAGATGGGTCACGATAATGGCATCAATACCAGTAGTGATGGCTGTTCGAGTAAATGGTAAATCTACGAGAGGATTTCTGCTGGTGTTACCCGTCACCGCACCTTCAATCGGAGGGTATTCACCTTTATCGGCTAACATTGGGTCAATAAGAAACGTCTTGCCTGCATAGATCAAGCGAGCAGTTGATTGGCGAATGTGATGGAATTTCATGGTCTTATCCTTTCAAAAATGATAGGACTATGATACACTAAAAGCATAGGAAGATACAGGTGTTTTCAAAAGTATTTGCCCTAAAAACTTTAGTTTAGAAAGAAAGATATGCTAGACCAGACAGACCGCCAGATACTGACCCTCTTGCAAGCTAATAGTCGGTTGAAAATTAAGGATATGGCAGAAGCTGTCCATTTGACAGCTCCTGCTGTGACGGCTCGCCTACAGAAAATGGAAGAACAAGGTGTTATCCAGCGTTATACCGTAGAACTCAATCGTCATCAAACAGGGTGTATGGTTCATGTTCTAGTCTTAGTCACTTTAACAGAAGGTAACCACCAATCCTATAAGGACTATGTTAGTCGGTTTGCCTATCATGTTGACCGCCATTATCGGATTGCTGGAAATGTATTTTGAAAAAATAGAAGATTTATCACATTTTCTTGATGGTCTAGAGCGATATGCTAGTTATCAGGTATCCACTGTGGTTAATTTTATTGCATTTGATGATTAGCGAATAGCAATTGTATTTTTTATCATGTCAGATGATTCTTAAAATGCCTCCTCATCAAAGAGGTTGTTTTTAATGGAGGCCCCTGATGTAGTGTCTGACCAGCCGACGATGGCCTGCCCTGTCTCGGCTAGATAGCTAGCGAGCATCGGCTTGATGTCTTGTACCTGCTGAAAAATGCCCTGAAACTGGTTATTATCGTAAAGCCCTTGATAGGACTGGATGAGTATCTGATCAAAAGAGGTGGCAGGCAAGAGCAGATGGACGGCGTGTTCAGGTTTAGTCAGAACTTCTTGAATCAGCCAGTTCTCAACAGGGGTTTGTTCCAGCTCGTCAAAGAAGAAGGGGTCTTTGGGTTTCTGGTTATGGTAGATGAGGTGATTATCTTGGTCGGTGATGGCAGCGTGTAAGGGTAACTTATCTAGCCAGTGCAACGGCTCTGGTTGACCAACTGTCATCAAGTAACTGGCGAGGGCTAAGCTGGTTGATATGTCCCAATCTTCTGGGGTTAAGTTGGGGAGCTCAATGAACTGTTCTGTGGTGCTGGCTGTCAATCTAAAGGTCGGTTGATGATCATCGACCCTTTGCTCAATCAAAGTCAGCTTGTTAGGGCTCATCTGCTCAGTCATCTCATCAACAAGCTCTAGGGTGATAAATGCCTTGTACAGCTCGGCTATTATCCTCCAAAAAGCCTTATGAGAAGGGGTCTGGGGTTGGGCGAAAAATCGTTTGTTCATAGGTCTATCATAGCACAAGGCGGACGAGGGAGCAAGTTTGTGGTATAATGAGGGAAACGTAAAAGGAGAACATTTATGAGAAAAACAATAAAACTCGGGCTGGTGACCGCCCTTGGTCTACTGGTGTTAGCAGGATGTCAGAGCATGACCGACTTTTTTAAGACCACACAGGAGCAGTATCTGGGTTTATCAGGGACGGTGCGAACCTTTGACGAAAACTCGCAAGTGATTGACAAGTTGACAGGCAAATCAGTATCTATCCAAAGCGATGATCGGTTTGATATGACCGATGAGCTGGGCAATATCAGCAAGGAATCCTCCGTTCTTGATGTGACGATTGGGTCTAGTCAGGTCTTGCATGTGGGGTCAACCCTGATTTTTTCTGAGGATGGCTTGACAGATTACATGGATAAGTATGGGGCTAGTGTGGAGCTTGAGACTGATGACCGTTCCTTGCCTTTTGTCAATCGTTTCTTTAATCAAATCAAAAACGACTGGACTGGTCAGAGCAAACTGATTCTCATTCGGTCGCAGAATGGGACGCCGCTAGCGACTTATTTTGGAAACAAGGTATCGACCTCTGCGCCAAATGGCATCCCCAATACGACCTATCTGCTTATCGATGGCAAGCGTTTGATTATCTATCGTGCAGACTTTACGATTTACGACACGGATTTGCTTGATTAAGTAGAAAATCAAAAGTAAACTAGCAGCTGTTGCTAAGGTTAACTTGCTTTGAACTCTAAGCCTAAATATAAAGTAGTAGAAATTGAGATGGTGACCATCTCAGTTTCTTTTTATATTTAAAATTAAATAATCATTTAATTTTAAAAAACCATTGACTTTATAAAAATATCTGTTAAAATAAAATTAAATAAACGTTTATCAAAAAAATAGTCGTGAGGTTTACACCATGAAAACAGTTTTGAAAAATAAGCTCTTTTTGACCACTTTTGTCGCAGATGCGATTTCTAACTTCGGAGACACCTTGTATTATCTGGCTCTGATGAATTACGTCCTCCTTTTGCCCAATAGTCAGCTCGCTATTTCAGCAGTGACCTTATCAGAAACCCTGCCCATGCTTTTTAGCTTTGCTATGGGGATCAAAGCCGATCAGACCAAGAAGAAGCTGGAGATGATTATGGGAACACTGGTCTTGCGTGTCGGTCTCTACAGCTTGATTGGTTTCTTTATGGGCTTTGAGCCTAGTTTGTGGGTGGTGCTGGCTGCCAGTGCAATTAACTTTATCTCAGATTTGGCTGGTCAGTATGAAAATGGACTGTATAGCCCGATTTCCCTGCGGGTGATTAAGGCTGAGGAGAGGGAACAAGCCATGGCCTTTCGTCAATCTAGTTTCTCTTTGCTCAGTATTGTGTTTAAGTTTAGCGGAGCTCTGCTGATTGCGGTTATGAGTTACCAGCACTTAGCCTTTTTCAACGCAGCGACCTTTGCAGTAGCGGCGCTTATTATGCTAGTGATTAAGCCTAAACTCACTGCACTCTTAACTGCCGATCCGATTAAAGACGTTGAAGCCCCGATTGAACGCCAAAACTTTTTGGTTCAGATGTGGGAGAGTTCCAAGCTGGTTATTCGGGAAATTAAACAAATCCCTGCTTTGCGGACGGTTATGACAGTTATTCCTCTAATGAATGCTGTTTTCAGTGGATTGGATGTGCTCTTTCTATTTGCTGCTAGTCAGAATACCAACATGATTATCGTGAATCTGCCCTTTACCCTGACCCTCATCAGTGCGGCAGCCATGTCTGGTCGGATTATCGGCGGTATGCTGACCATGTCAGTTGCCAAAAACTGGGAAGTGACAAAGCTCGTGCGCCTGTCAGCCCTAGCTCCAGCTCCTCTCTTCTTAGGACTCTTGCTGGGCAACACCTACCTGATGATTGCTGTCCTCTTTGTCACCATGGTCAATGTCGGCATTGTCAATCCGAAAATGAATGCCCTTATAATGAATGAACTGCCAGAAGAACGCTTAGCAACAATTTCATCAGGCATTAGCACCTACTTTACCGCGGGTATCCTCTTGGTGCGCCTGCTCTTATCAGGGCTGGTATTAGTCCTTGCACCGACACCATTAGCTTTATTGTTCCTTATCGCTTCTATTGCTCTTGTTATTTGGACATTTTTTGGAAATAGCAGAGCTTAAAGCCAGCAACACTCGTTGTTAGACCTTGTATCGTCTGGCTTTGACGCATCAGCCTAGACGGTTGAATTGATAAGGGGTATAATAGATATAACAGATTGCGATTAAAGGAGTTGCCATGACCTATACCTACCATGCTCATCACAGCCAGATTGTCGACTATCTCTACGTTCCCCTCTTTATGCTTAAAAAAGAAGGAGACTTAGAATGGGATATAAATCAAAAAGAAAAAGATATTTTGAGCGATGTCTGGCATATTAAAGAAGAGATAAAAGATAAACTATCACCCTTAGACGAAGACCTCAAACGTTATAACCTCTGGAGTGAAGCTTATGCCATTTCCCACATTCTTTACATTATTCTACTGGACAAGGGGGATGACCCCAAGACCCTGTCTGAGGCTCTTGATCTCTTTGAAACCTTGTCTGAGGAGGATATTATCAAAGCCTATCAGATGACTCTGGCACGCTCCTATATTGAAGAGGAGATTGAGGCTGTGCCTCTCTTGACCTATCTGGACAAGGTCGAGATGTCTGCCGAGAATAAGTGGTACTGGTATCAAGCCATCAACAGCCCTAAAGAAACGGTAGAGGGTTTGATTAAGGTCTTGCGTCAAGTGGAGACCATCTATGCGCCTTACTATGAGCAGTTTGCGTCAGAGCGGCAGTCTTACTTGGAGGCCTTCGGTCTAGAGTCCTTTTTCGCCTATGTTCCGATGGCAGGGATGTCGAACATGGCTGAGCAGTACCAGACGACCTATGAGTTGATCTTGCTCAGTCCTATTCACATCAGGGTCATGGCTATATTTTTCACGAAGGAATTTAGCCTTCCTATCTGGCTGGTGACTTCTACTCGGATGGATCAGCTGTTGAACCAGCGAGATGTCTTAGATATGGATAGCTTCTCAACTATTCTCAAGACCATGAGTGATATCAGCCGTTATCAGGTGCTGACTGAGTTGATTCAACCCCATGCTAAGAATAAGGTCATTGCAGAAAAACTAGGCATTACAGGAGCGGCGGTCTCCTTTCATACCCAAAAGCTCATCAATTCCAAATTGCTTTTGGTTGACCATGATAACCAAACGACCAAGTATAAACTTAACGAAGGTCTCATTCAGCAGATGATAGACAAGCTTACTGGTGATTTTAACCTAGAGCAAAAAACTTCAGAACAAAAAACAGTAACGGAGGAGAAGGAAGATATGCCCGTTATGATTAAGGACGGGATTTGGTATGACCAGGCTGGTCGCCCTCTGACTGATGAGGAAAAAGCCCAAGTCAAGGATCAGGTCTACGCTGAGTTGGACAAAGACCTCAAGGATACAGGCTTTGAAGGTCTCATTAAGAAATTTATCAAGTATCTGATGGCCAAGAATGGCAAGGGATTAGGTAAATATTTGCACATGGATAGCCAAAAAACGCTAGTGGGCTGGCAACCAGAGGCGATGTCGTCTGTTGTTAATGAGCAACCTCTGCCGACGGACAGCAGTGAATTAGCCGAAGAGCTAATTGATGTCGAAGAGGATTTGGCCGATGTGGGTGAGGAATTGACGGATGTTAACTCAGAAATCGAGGACTTGACCACCGAGTTGGAGAGCTTATCAGTTAATTTAGCACGCCTACAAGCTGAAGAAGAACGGTTGAAAGCCCGTCGCCAAGCTATTTTAAAACGTTATGGTGAGCTATCACATTAACAGGTCATGAAAATAGTTCGTTTTTAACGAACTATTTTTGTTTTTATTTATACAAAATTTGAAATAAGCGACAGTTGTGGTAAAATAATTAAGGAAAGGCAAGTTTTTGCCTAGCGATGCGATAGCATAGGAAGGTCAATTATTTAGTCAAGGAGTTACCTGATGTACCATAATTTTCCAATTTTCGACTACGAAGATATTCAACTCATCCCTAATAAGTGTATCGTCCGTAGTCGGTCTGAAGTAGACACGACAGTTGAGTTCGGCGGTCATCGCTTCAAACTACCAGTGGTTCCTGCCAATATGCAAACCATCATTGATGAGGCGGTAGCTGAACAGTTGGCTCGCGATGGGTATTTCTACATCATGCACCGTTTTGATGAAGCAGCTCGCCCTGCATTTATCAAAAAAATGCACGATCAAGGGCTGATTGCGTCCATTTCGGTGGGGGTGAAGGACTATGAGTATGATTTTGTGACGTCACTAAAAGCTGATGCGCCTGAGTTTATCACTATTGACATCGCTCATGGTCATGCGGACAGTGTGATTGATATGATTAAGCACATCAAAAAAGAGTTGCCTGAGACCTTTGTGATTGCGGGGAATGTCGGCACACCAGAGGCGGTGCGTGAGCTGGAAAATGCGGGTGCTGATGCGACTAAGGTTGGTATCGGTCCTGGTAAAGTCTGCATCACCAAGGTCAAGACTGGCTTTGGCACTGGTGGTTGGCAGCTGTCTGCCTTGAAGCTCTGTGCCAAGGCAGCCAGAAAACCGATTATTGCTGATGGGGGCATCCGTACCCACGGTGATATTGCCAAATCCATCCGCTTTGGGGCGAGCATGGTCATGATTGGGTCGCTCTTTGCAGGGCATATCGAAAGTCCAGGTCAGTTGATTGAAGAAGATGGTCAACTCTTCAAGGAGTATTTTGGATCTGCTTCTCAATTCCAAAAGGGGGAACACAAAAACGTTGAAGGCAAAAAAATTCTCCTCCCGGCCAAGGGTCATCTAGCCGATACCCTCAAGGAAATGACGGAGGACTTGCAATCGTCTATTTCTTATGCGGGTGGTCACGATGTGGATGCCCTGCGCCATGTGGACTATGTGGTGGTCAAAAACTCCATCTGGAATGGGGATAGTATCTAGTAACAGGAAAAAGCTGGTCAGTTAGGACTGGCTTTTTATAAGACGAACTTCTGTGGCAAACAGTAATAGCAGAGCTGATGGTCTAGTTTTTTGAGGACTTGTGTTATAATGGGATAAGATTATTTCAGAGGAGAAATAAATGAAAGTACCATTTATCAGTCCTGAAGAACTGAGAACAGTAACAGAGCAGTTTCCGACCCCTTTTCATTTGTATGATGAGCAGGGCATTCGCGAGAAAGCTAGAGCGGTTAATGCTGCATTCGCTTGGAACAAGGGCTTTAAGGAGTATTTTGCTGTCAAGGCGACGCCGACCCCTGCAATTTTAAAAATCTTGCAAGAAGAGAGCTGTGGGGTGGACTGTGCGACAGAGGTAGAACTGCTGATGAGTCACAAACTTGGCTTTACCGACATCATGTTCTCCTCCAACAACACGCCGTCAAGAGAATACGCCTATGCCCAGAAAATTGGGGCAGTGATTAACCTAGATGCCTATGAGGACATCGCTTATTTGGAGCGTGAGGTCGGTCTACCTGAGACCATCTCGTTGCGGTATAATCCGGGTGGCGTTTTTGCTCTGGGAACAGACATCATGGATCACCCTGAGGAGTCAAAATTTGGCATGACTAGGGCACAACTGATGGACGGCTACCGTTACCTGAAAGACCGTGGGGTTAAGAGTTTTGGACTTCATGCCTTCCTAGCTTCAAATACAGTGACCAACGCTTACTACCCCCAGTTGGCACGGCAGCTGTTTGAGCTAGCAGTTGAAATTCAGGCTGAAACAGGTGTGAGCCTTGAGTTTATCAACCTATCAGGTGGTATTGGGGTTAATTACCATCCTGACCAGCAGCCAAATGATATTATGGCTATCGGCGAGGGTGTCCGTCAGGCTTATGAAGAGGTACTCACCCCTGCTGGTCTAGGTGAGGTCAAGATATTTACGGAGTTGGGGCGGTTCATGCTGGCACCACACGGGTTGTTGGTGACGACTGTTACCCATAAAAAACACACCTACCGCTCCTATCTGGGGGTAGATGCCTCTAGTGTCAACCTGCTACGTCCTGCCATGTATGGCTCATATCACCATGTGACCAACATGGATCGTCTTGAAAGCACAGAGACGGCTGTGGTCGATGTGGTCGGTGGGCTGTGTGAAAATAATGACAAGCTGGCGCGGGAACGTGAATTGCCAATGACGGAGATTGGCGATACCTTGGTTATTCACGACACGGGGGCGCATGGGTTTTCTATGGGCTATCAGTACAATGCCAAGCTCCGCTCTGCGGAAATTCTCTGGCAGACTGATGGCACACCGCGTCTCATTCGTCGGGCAGAAACCCCAGAGGACTATCTAGCAACCGTGATGGGCTTTGATTTTGGTGACTAGTCGTTATTTTCCCTTTGTCAATTTGCTTATTTTTTGCTATAATGGTTAAGATAAGAAAATGAAACGGAGTATCGATTGATATGAATATTTGGGTAGCCATGCTCTTGATTACTTTGGCAGGTCTCGGCGGTTTAGTCGGCGGTGCTTTCATCGCTCGTAAACAGATGGAAAAATACTTGGAAGAAAATCCACCATTTAATGCGGATATTATCCGCACCATGATGAGCCAGATGGGTCAAAAACCAAGTGAAGCCAAGGTTCAAGCTGTTGTTCGTCAGATGCAAAAGCAACAGAAGGAAGCAAGAGCTAAAGCCAAGAAAAAATAAGAAGTGGGCAGTGATTGCCAACTTGTCAAATCACGTCCAATGGCGTGATTTTTGATTTTGGTTGGAAGATCTCGTCATCAATTGTAAAAGTAGGTGTCGTCGACGATTAGCGCTGACAGCTCTGCTATTTTTATAAATCTCACAGAAAGAAGACGATGGATAATAGACCTATTGGATTTTTGGACTCAGGCGTTGGTGGCCTGACGGTGGTACGTGAGCTGATGCGCCAGTTGCCCCACGAGCAAGTTGTTTATATCGGTGACTCGGCTAGAGCCCCTTATGGCCCTAGACCTGCCGAGCAAATTAAGACCTACACTTGGGAGCTGGTCAATTTTCTGCGCAAACAGGACGTCAAGATGATTGTACTGGCTTGTAATACCGCAACAGCAGTGGTGTGGGAAGACATCAAGAGCCAACTGGATATTCCCGTTATCGGGGTCATTATGCCAGGAGCCAGCGCTGCGATTAAGGCAACAAGAACTGGGAAAATCGGTATCATCGGCACGCCTATGACGGTGCAGTCGGACATCTACCGCGAGAAAATCACCAGTTTAGCCCCTCAAAGTCAGGTGGAGAGCTTGGCTTGTCCAGCCTTTGTTCCTATCGTTGAGTCCAACCAGATGACCTCACCCTTGGCCAAGAAGGCTGTTTATGAGACCTTGGCGCCTTTGGTTGGTCAGGTGGATACCCTCATTTTAGGCTGTACCCATTACCCGCTCTTGCGCCCTATCATTCAAAACGTTATGGGGCAGGAGGTGGCTTTGGTTGATAGCGGAGCTGAGAGTGTGCGAGACATCTCCGTTTTGCTCAACTACTTCGGCATCAACCGAGACCCTCGCCAGCCGGCGAAAGGTCACCGTTTTTACACAACCGGAGGAGCTGACAGCTTTGCTCATATCGCAGGCGATTGGTTACCAGATGTTCCCTTCACGGTCAACCATATTGATTTAGCAGCTGGCCTAGATGAGGTAACTGTATGACAGATAAGATTTACGAATACAAAGACAATCACAACTGGTTTATCGGTAAGTGGGGCGGACACAATCTTTTATCTCAATTTGCCGAACCCATGTCAAACAAGCTCTATCTGCTCAATCAGCTATTAGCCACTATCCTTGACCAAGCTCCCTTATCTGAGGAGTCTTGGTTAGCTCAACAAGGGTATGACGTTCTGGTGATACGACTGTCCTCACAATTGAGCCTAATTGATTTTGTTCTTTCCATTATTAATCAGGAGACCGAGCGCCAGCTTGTTGCTGAGGACAGAAATGGCGCAATTTTTATCACAGAAGGTCAGCAAGTCGTACAACTCATTCTTCCTCAAGGTGGCCTTCCCCTTGAGCAATTCACAAAAATAGAGGATAAGACATGACAACTAAGATCTACGAATATAAGGACGACAAGAACTGGTTTATCGGTAAGTGGGGCGGGCATAGTTTTCTATCTGCCCTGTTGCCGGAGGAGCAGGAGGAGATTCAGGCTCTTGCCTTTAGGTTGCAAGGGTTATTCCCGCCTTACTATGACGATGACAAAGGCATGCAAGGCTATCAGGTTGAGGTCATCAAAAAAGCCTCTGATGTCTCCTTGATTCGCTTTGTGATTGACATTATCAACGATGCAGCAGGTCGTCAATTGACCATGACACAACAGGCTGGGGGTATTGTGATCAAAGAAGGGGACCGGCTCATTGATGTGTATGTTCCAACAGGTGGTATCAAGGCTTCTGATTTCTTCGGTCAGCAGGCTGGGCTGGGAGATAAGATTCTCATTGCCACTAAAAACGAAGGTAAGACCAAGGAGTTTCGGAAATTCTTTAAGCAACTGGGTATGGCGGTGGAAAACCTCAATGACTACCCAGATTTACCTGATGTGGAAGAGACTGGGACGACCTTTGAAGAAAATGCCCGCCTCAAGGCGGAGACCATTTCCAAACTGACGGGTCAGATGGTGTTAGCAGATGATTCAGGGCTAAAAGTCGATATCCTTGGTGGTCTGCCTGGGGTCTGGTCTGCCCGCTTTTCTGGACCAGGTGCGACTGATGAGAAAAATAACGCCAAACTCCTGCATGAGTTGGCCATGGTCTTTGAGCCTAAAGACCGCTCTGCCCAGTTTCATTGTACTTTAGTATTAGCAGCACCTCATCGTGAGAGCTTGGTGGTAGAAGGTGAGTGGGCAGGATACATCGATTTTGCACCAAAAGGTGATGGTGGTTTTGGGTATGATCCATTATTCTTAGTCGGAGAGACAGGAAAAACGTCGGCAGAGCTTGGTACGGACTATAAAAATTCCCATTCTCATCGGGCGATTGCCCTTAAAAAATTGTTGGAGGTATTTCCAGAATGGCAAGCCTTAAATTAGTGGTCATGAGCGACTCGCATGGTGATCGTGCGGTGGTTGAGGCCATCAAAGAGCATTATCAGGGCAAGGTGGATGCCATATTTCATAATGGGGACTCGGAACTCCCTAGTACGGACAAGATTTGGTCAGGGATTCAGGTCGTACAAGGCAACTGTGATTATGACGAGGGCTACTCCCAGCATCTGGTGACGAGCCTGCCACATCTCACAATCGCCCAGACTCATGGTCATCTCTACGCCATCAATTTTATGTGGGACAAGCTGATTTATTTTGCACAAGAAGCCCAAGCGGACATCTGTCTCTATGGACACTTGCACCGTGCGGCGGCTTGGCAAGAGGGCAAGACGGTTTTTGTCAACCCTGGCTCTGTCAGCCAGCCACGTGGCGAGGTGCAGGAGAAACTCTATGCGGTGATTGAGGCAGATGACAAGAGCATTCGTGTGAATTTTTACGACCTCAATCACCAGCTTTACCCTCGTTTATCAAAGGAATTTAGTCGATGATTGCCAAAGAATTTGAAGAATTTTTATTGTCTCATTGGACAACCTATTTGACACCGGCAGAAGACTTAGCCATTTTTGTTGATACGCATAACACCGATCATGTCATGTTACTCTTGTCAAGAAACGGTTTTTCACGCGTTCCAGTCATCACCAAGGATAGGCACTATGTCGGAACAATCAGCGTATCTGACATTGTTAATTACCAATTTGAACACGAACTGGCTTTAGAGGAGCTGGCTGATTTAGACATTTCGCACATGGTCAATAAACGCCTTGAGGCAATTTTGCCAACAGCTGACCTCACCGAAATCATGCATAAACTGGTCGATGCTTCTTTTCTACCGGTAGTGACTGCCGACGGCTATTTTAAGGGGATTATCACGCGAAAAGCCATTCTCAAGGCTATCAATAGCCTCCTTCATAATTTTGCAGGACATTATCACCTTATTCCTAAGAAAGAAGTCAGTGATGGCCAATAACTTAGAAAGATTTTTAGCAAGTAAGGAGCTCTCAGAAAATAGCAGAGCTGCCTATACTTATGATCTACAGCAGTTTTTAGAAGTGGTGGGAGATGAGATGACAAGCAGTAAGTTGCAGGTCTACGAGACTACTATTTCTACGCTGAAACCTGCTGCTAGAAGACGAAAATTGTCTACCATTAATCAATTTCTCCTGTATCTGTATGAGCAAGGAGAGGTAGGGGCTTATCATCGTTTGAAACCGCTTGATAAGGTGAAACAGACGACCACTCAACTGCCGATTCGAGACTTGTCTGTCTTATTTTCTGAGACTGACCAGACAGCAGGTCAACTGATTGCTCTTTTGATTTGGCAGTTAGGGTTGACCCCCAGCGAGATTCAAAGTATTAAGCAAGCTGATATCAATCTCGATTTTCGGATGTTGACTATCAAAAAAGGAGAATTGATTAGGGTGCTTCCCCTGCCAGAGAACCTAGTTCCCTATCTTGAACGAGTGCAAGCAGGCACTTATCTCCTTGATAAGAACGGCAAATCCTACTCAAGACAATGGCTATTTAATCGCCTGTCTCACTACCTCACCAGTTTGGGATTAGGTGATTTGACCGCTCAAAAACTGCGACAGCAGTACATCATCACAGAATTAAGTCGTGGCGTTAGTCAAGCAAGTTTGGCAAAGCAGCTGGGATTGAAAACGACTCAGACGCTCATGACCTACGAGACACATGGACATTAAATTAAAAGATTTTGAAGGACCGCTCGACCTCCTTCTTCATCTGGTATCTCAGTATAAGATGGACATCTATGAGGTGCCTTTGATTGACGTCATCGAGCAGTACCTTGCTTACGTATCTACTCTGACTGTTCTGCGTTTGGAGGTGGCTGGTGATTATATGGTCATGGCAAGCCAGCTGATGCTCATTAAGAGCCGCAGGCTCTTGCCTAAGTTGGTCGAAGCACCTCCTGAAGACGACGATTTAGAGATGACCTTGCTCCAGCAGTTAGAAGAGTATAAACTGTACAAACAGGTTAGCCAGGATTTAGCAGAACAGCACCAGCAGAGAGCCCTGCATTTTTCTAAGCCGAAAGAGGAAATTGTAGCTGAAGGAATGACCTTGACAGCAGATAAGTCGGTTATCGACCTCTTTTTATCCTTTTCAAAGGTGATGGCAGCGAAACAGGAACAAGTCAGAACCAGTCACACGACCATCGATAAAGATGATTACAAAATCGAGGACATGATGGACGAGATTAGAGACCGTTTTAGCCAAACTCATCAGCTCACTTTGGTAGCTATTTTTGAGCATCGGTCGTCTCTGAGTGAGCTGATTACCCTCTTTTTAGCGGTTTTGGAGCTGATTAAAATCAAGGCGATTGAAGTCACGCAGACAGAGAATTTTGGTGAGGTTTACCTCAAGTGGATAGGAGAGAAAGGAGCGACGGATGTCACACCTAGCTAGGATAGAAGCCCTGCTTTTTGTAGCAGGAGAAGAAGGACTAACTCTACGTCAGTTGGCAGATATGCTCAACCTGTCAGCGTCAGCATTGATCCAACAACTTGACAAATTGGCGACCAAATACCTTTCAGATAGCGAGACGAGCCTTTGCCTTTTAGAAACTGGGAAGGCCTACCGTTTGGTGACAAAAGAAGACTATGCAGCGCTGCTGCAGATCTACGCTAAAACACCAACTAACCAGAGTTTGTCACGAGCTAGTCTTGAAACCTTGTCGATTATTGCCTACAAGCAACCCATTACGCGGCTTGAAGTGGATGACATTAGAGGGGTCAACTCAAGTGGCGCCATTGCTAAATTACTGGCCTTTGATTTGATTGCAGAAGTTGGTAAAAAAGAGGTGATTGGGCGACCCAACCTTTACGCGACGACCCCCTATTTCCTTGATTTTATGGGGATCAATGACCTGACGGAGTTACCAGATGTCTCAAGCATTGTGATTGAGGAAGAAGAGAGTAATCTGTTTGCCTCAGGTGACATAGCAGAGCTACTAGAAGAGAGAAGAGAAGATGAGAATTAATAAATTTATTGCCCACGCTGGCGTAGCCAGTCGCCGTAAGGCGGAAGAGCTCATTAAGCAAGGTCTAGTGACTGTCAACGGCCAGATTGTCACGGAACTAGCGACCACCATCAAGTCAGGTGATTTGGTTGAAGTAGAGGGAACACCAATTTATAACGAAGAAAAAGTCTACTACCTCCTCAACAAACCCAGAGGGGTTATCTCCAGTGTTTCAGATGACAAAGGCAGAAAAACAGTCATTGACCTTTTGCCGACGGTTAAAGAGAGAATTTATCCTGTCGGGCGTCTGGACTGGGATACTACTGGCCTCTTGATTTTGACCAATGACGGTGATTTTACCGATAAAATGATTCATCCTCGTAATGAGATTGATAAGGTCTATGTGGCGCGTGTCAAGGGCATTGCAACCAAGGATAACCTGCGTCCCTTAACAAAAGGTGTTGTCATTGATGGCAAAAAGACAAAGCCTGCACGTTATACCATTCTTAAAGTAGATAAGGAAAAAGACCGATCAGTGGTTGAATTAACTATCCATGAAGGACGGAACCACCAGGTTAAAAAAATGTTCGAAAGTGTCGGTCTTTTAGTCGACAAGCTATCACGAACACGATTTGGGACCCTTGACGTGACAGGGCTTCGTCCGGGTGAATACCGTCGTCTCAATAAAAAAGAAATTAGTCAGTTGCACAACGCAGCCCTTAACAATATCAAATGAAACAATTACTAATTGCCCCTGTTAAGCTCTATCAAACTGTCTTATCCCCACTTTTGCCCCCAAGTTGTCGCTACCAGCCCACCTGCTCTTCCTATATGATAGAAGCGATTGAAAAGCATGGAGCAAAAGGTGTCTTGATGGGCACTGCTCGCATTTGTCGCTGCCATCCATTTGCTGCTGGTGGTGAGGATCCAGTGCCAGACCACTTCAGCTTAAAAAGACAGGACAAATAATGCCTAAATGTCAACTCCCATACTTTGCGCTTCATAAGGGATTATTAGGGCAGAAAAAACTCCTTGTAATAATTGCTTATCCCATGCTTGAGACAAGGCATCATGAATAGTATAGAAAGTCCTGTTTTCTTATTAAAGGGTATGAAAAAATCTGTTGAGTCTTCTCAACAGATTTTTTGTTAATTTTTACAAGCTGAAGCAAATTCTTCTTTGGCAAAAGCTTCATCAATGATAGTTTTGAGTTGGTTAGCAGATGCTTGCATTTTTTGAAGTTCGGCATCGTTAAGAGGAACTTTGACATTTCTAACAATACCGTGTGCACCGATAATAGCTGGTTGACCGATAAAGATGCCCTCAACACCGTCGTATTGACCATCTTGATAAACAGAAAGTGGCAATACAGCATTTTCATCATCAAGGATAGCCTTGGTAATACGGGCTAAGGCAACAGCGATACCGTAATAGGTTGCGCCTTTTTTATTGATGATTGAGTAAGCAGCGTCACGAACAGAAACAAAGAGGTCTACGAGACCTTGCTCATCAACATCACGGTTATCTTGCAACCATTGTTCCAGTTTCACACCTGCAACGTTGGCGTGAGACCAAACGGCAAATTCAGAGTCACCGTGCTCACCCATGATGTAAGCATGGACGGAACGAGCATCGATACCGATTTTATCTGCTAAGGCGTAACGGAAGCGCGCAGAATCAAGTGATGTTCCAGAACCGATAACGCGCTCTTTAGGGAAACCAGAGAATTTCCAAGTAGAGTAAGTCAAAATGTCAACAGGGTTAGCTGCAACAAGGAAAATACCATCAAAGCCTGATGCAACAACTGCTTCAACGATGCTTTTGTTGATGCGCAAGTTTTTTTCAACCAAATAAAGACGAGTCTCACCTGGTTTTTGAGGAGCTCCAGCTGTCAAAACAACGATATCTGCATCATGGCAATCGCTATAATCTGCTGAGTAGATTTTCTTTGGTGAAGTGAATGGCAGAGCATGGCTCAAGTCCTCAGCATCTCCTTGAGTTCTGTCTTTAGCAATATCAATGATACCGAGTTCCTGAGCAATGCCTTGAGTCACCAAGGCAAAGGCATAGGAAGAACCAACAGCGCCATCACCAACGAGGATAACTTTTTTGTGTTGCTTTGTTGCGATCATGTGAAAACTCCTTTGAAAATGATTTACATGTTTATTGTATCACTAAGTCTGCTCTTTGTCAGCCAAAAATTGTGAAAATAGTGATAGAAAGCGTTTTAGAATAACACAGAACTGATTTTTATATAACAAACACATCTTTTCTTTCAGTATTTTTTAAGTGATTATGCTATAATATTTACCATGACTATCATTACCTCTAAAGCAAATAGCTTGATTAAGCAGGCTAAAAAATTACAGCAAAAGAAGTATCGGATCACCTCTTACTTGATTGAAGGCTGGCATCTTGTTGAAGAAGCGCGATTGTCTGGATCAGAGATGCTGCGTGTGTTTGTTTTAGCAGAAGAGGCTTACCGAGTGTCTGATTTGCCACAGGCTGTCTTTGTTAGTCCGGAAGTGTTACGTGAGTTATCAGGTTCGCCATCACCGCAAGGGATTGTTGCGGAGGTTGCCATTTCTCATCCAGATGTAACTAAACTTGAAAAAGGTCGCTATCTGGTCTTGGAAGATGTTCAGGATCCTGGAAATGTTGGGACGATGATTCGGACAGCTGATGCCGCAGGGTTCGATGGGGTGTTGATCAATCATCGCACAGCAGATATTTATAATCAAAAAACCTTACGTTCTATGCAAGGAAGTCACTTCCATTTGCCGATTTACCGCTTGCCTATTGAAGAGATCATTAGCCAGCTGAAGGCTATTGAGGTGCCTGTTTTAGCGACTACTTTGTCTGAGCATTCGGTTGATTATCGGACATTAACTGGCTACGACCATTTTGCTTTAGTGATGGGAAATGAGGGTTCTGGGATTTCAGCAGCAATGGCTGAGCAGGCCGATGAGCTGGTGCATATTCCTATGCCTGGTCGGGCTGAAAGTCTCAACGTTGCGGTAGCTGCAGGGATTATGATGTTCAGACTGGTCAATCTCTGATGATAGCGACATGCTTTGCTATGGCTACTAGAGAGGAAAATAAGATGACTTACAAAGATGACAAGGAATACATGGCTCTGGTCGGTCATTTAATCCGCCACCCAAAGGTACAACGACTAGAAAGTATTGTTCACCATTATCACTCGACCCGTTTGGAGCATTCGATAAATGTGTCTTACACCAGTTATAAAATTGCCAAGAAACTGGGATGGGATGCAGCGAGTACAGCTAGGGCAGGTTTGTTGCACGATTTATTCTATTATGACTGGCGTCACCAAAAGTTTAATAAAAGCCATGCTTGGGTACATCCGCGTATTGCTTTGCGCAATGCTAAAAAGCTAATCAATACGAACAAGGTGGAAGAAGACATTATCTTGAAGCACATGTGGGGAGCAACAATCGCTTTTCCTCGTTACAAAGAGAGTTATATCGTGACCTTGGTGGATAAGTATTGGGCAATCAGAGAAGGCTTGCAGCCTGTGACTAGATTTTTTAAGCAAGTATTTGCCAGTTAGTCTGCGCCTTGATTTGTCGGATGAGGTTGTTGATGAATTAGTTATTGATTAAGCCCTGATGATATATAGATTTAGTAACCGGTGCTTAAAAAATCATCATCTAACTATTTTCAAATTTACTGAAATATGATATACTTGAAAGTAGCCAGCTTTAGTGTAATGGATATCACGCAAGATTCCGGTTCTTGAGATAGGGGTTCGATTCCCTTAGGCTGGATAGAGACGTCTCCCTTTCTTTGTCAATAAGAAAAAGGGATTTTTTTGAAACAAATGGGATAACTTTTGAAATGGCGATAAAAAACGTTGCCATTTTTTATTTTTTCTGTAAAGAACGAATCAGTTTTTACTATTTTAGTAATCTTCATCCTGTATAATTGCGATTAGTTCAAACTGTTTTTAAAGTTTTGAGGTCTATTTTTGATATATTTTGGTATAATGCTAATAGGCTTATTAGTAAAATAAAAGTCTAATGCTATCTAAATCTAAAGACAAATTATACCAAACATAGCTTTAGTGGATTCTCATTTATAACTATTGTTCAGTATAGGGAGTGGAAGAAACTTCGAGATATACTGTAATTTAGTAAAGGAAAAGTATGAGTGAAAAATCAATAGATATGAAAGTGTCTACAAAATTAAAAGAGCAAGGCTATAAAGATAAGGATATTAATTATGGCTATCTTTTACCTTCAAGTGGTAATAAAGATTTTATACCTGATGATGGAAAACTTTATCATTCTAAGTCAGGTAAGACGACACGGGCAGAGTTTGAATATCTTGTTTTTGCAGGAAAAGGAAAAAATAGAACAGAACGCTTGATTCTAATTGAAAATAAAGACACTATCACAAAATTGGGTAAAGTTGAGGATATTGGCAAGGAAGTATCTCTGTATAAATTAGCTGTAACAGATGGTTTTTTCTATGCTCATGATATACTTTCTAAAACAGAAAAAGTCAAGTCAGTTTTTGTGTTAGCTGTAGCTGGAGATGAATTAGAGACAACTGCTATATTTGTTTATAAGCATTCATCTATTATTGATAAATACAGTAAACAAAAAATTTACAAATATGATGATGAAATTTCCTATATTTTTATTGAAAAATGGAATGACTGGGATCAGTTAGAAAAGAATAAATTTAATAAATATATTAACGAAGAAATTTTAGGCTTAAACTCTCCTGATAACGAAATAAATTTAGCTCATATTCGAATTGTCGCAGGAAAATTATCAAATACAATCGATAAAAAATTGAAATTAGATCCTTTCAAGCGTTTATTACTAGTATCAGGATTATTATTAGGCATTAATGAAGATGAGAATGTTATAAAGTATTTTTCAAAAAGTAGTGGTGGTGAACATCTGTACACACAGATAAAGGATGCTTTGCCAGAGGATAAATTTAGCTCGGATAAAAAAGACCAGCTGTTAAATAGTTTTAGGTTTATCAAAAGTGATAAGAAGATAACTAAAGAATTGATAAACCCTAAAACAAACAAGTCAGAAGGTTATCCGCTTGCTCTTATTGCGAAGGAATTAAGCAATGTCATTACTTTGAGTGATACTGTTAACTCAGATGAAACATTATTTTATCAAGAAAAAAATTTTATTGGATTTAGTCATGTCAATAAATTAGTGCCAAAGTATGAGAATTTTAATAAATATCATGCTTTGTATGTAATCTCTGCTTTTAAGAAAGCTATTCGAGGAAAATATGATTACGGGACAAAGTTTACAGAGCATATAGAAGCTACTGAAATAGAACTTCCTGTAAGTGATTATGATTCTTACGAGCCTAATTGGAAGGCTATGGAGAAAATGATTCAATCTGTCACTCCTAAGTATTTGGAAGAGTTAGAAAGACAAGGGCAAGAACAAATTCATAAAATCCACGATAAGCAATCCGGCATAATTAAGCTTTTAGAGATTGAAAATCTTGAGTTGACAAGTGAAGATAGGGAAATTCTTTCGCACTATCCCTCAAAAAAGTGGGAATCGATAAAAGTATCGGATATTTTTGATAAAATTTCAAGAGGAAAGAGGTTGATTGAGGCGCACCGTATAGCAGGAAAATTACCCTTTATTACTGCTGGAGTAAACAATCAAGGAATTTCTAGTTATATTTCAAATTCTGATGTTGAAATATTTCCAGCTAATAGTTTAACGATTGATATGTTCGGGAAGGTTTTTTATCGGAATTTTGAATATGGGGCAGACGACCACGTAGCTATTATGTACAAGGAAGATAATTCTTTGTCTAGAATGGCGTTGTTGTTTATAGCTCCAATTATTAAGCAATCAATTTTGGGAAAATTTGATTATGATCAAAACTTTTATGCTTCAGATGTTTATGATATTACTATAAAATTACCTTTTTTAGATAAAAAACCAGATTGGGAATACATGGAAAAGTTTTCTGAAATTATGGTAAAAAAATCATTGAAAAAATACGAGCAAGAGATTGCTCTTCTTATCAGTAAATTTTTAGAAACGTAGTTTTTATTGCTGAGGATAAGAATTTTTTAGACGGCGATTATCATAAAAAACAAACAGGAATTACTATGTCAAACATTCAACACATGTCCTTAGAGGACATCATGGGAGAGCGTTTTGGGCGCTACTCCAAATACATTATTCAAGAGCGAGCCTTGCCTGATATTCGTGACGGGCTAAAGCCCGTGCAGCGGCGGATTCTCTACTCCATGAACAAGGACGGCAACACCCACGATAAGGGCTATCGCAAGTCGGCCAAATCTGTCGGGAACATCATGGGGAATTTCCACCCTCACGGGGACAGTTCCATCTATGAGGCCATGGTCCGCATGTCGCAGGATTGGAAAAACCGTGAGATTCTAGTTGAGATGCACGGGAACAACGGTTCTATGGACGGGGATCCGCCGGCGGCCATGCGGTACACGGAGGCACGTTTGTCCGAGGTGTCCAGCTTCTTGCTCAATGACATTGACAAGAAAACGGTTCCCTTTGCTTGGAACTTTGACGACACCGAAAAAGAGCCGACTGTCCTGCCAGCAGCCTTTCCAAACTTGCTGGTCAATGGAGCGACAGGGATTTCGGCTGGTTATGCCACCGACATCCCACCGCACAATTTGGCTGAGGTCATTGACGCAGTGGTCTACCTGATTGACCACTCCAATGCCACGGTTGACAAGCTCATGGAGTTCCTGCCGGGGCCTGACTTCCCGACAGGGGGGATTATCCAAGGGGCGGACGAGATTAAAAAGGCCTACGAGACTGGAAAAGGGCGGGTCGTGGTGCGGTCAAAAACCGCTATCGAGAGCCTTAAGGGCGGCAAGGAGCAAATTGTCATTACCGAGATTCCTTATGAGGTCAATAAGGCTGTCCTCGTTAAAAAGATTGATGATGTGCGGGTCAATGCTAAGGTGCCAGGAATTGCCGAGGTGCGTGATGAGAGTGACCGAGACGGCCTACGGATTGCCATTGAGCTCAAGAAAGATGCCGATAGCCAGACCATTCTCAACTACCTTCTCAAGTACACCGACCTGCAAATCAACTATAACTTTAACATGGTCGCCATTGACAACTTCACCCCTCGTCAGGTCGGCTTAGCCAAGATATTGACCAGTTACATTTCCCACAGGCGGGAGGTCATCGTTGCGCGATCTCGGTTTGATAAGGAAAAAGCAGAGCGGCGACTTCACATTGTTGAGGGGTTGATTCGAGTACTGTCCATTCTGGATGAGGTCATCGCCCTCATCCGTGCTAGTGATAACAAGGCTGACGCCAAGGAAAACCTCAAGGTCTCCTACGACTTTACCGAGGAGCAGGCAGAAGCTATCGTGACCCTCCAGCTCTATCGCCTGACCAATACCGACATTGTCACCCTAGAAGAAGAGGACAAGAGCTTGCGTGAGCAGATTGCGACTTTATCCGCCATCATCGGTGACGAGAAGACCATGTACCACCTGATGAAGCGAGAGCTCCGTGACGTTAAGAAAAAGTTTGCCAGTCCACGTCTGTCAGAGCTGCAGGCAGAAGCTCAGTCTATCGAGATTGACACAGCTAGCCTCATCGCCGAGGAGGAGACCTATGTCAGCGTGACCCGAGCAGGCTACCTCAAGCGCACTAGCCCACGCTCCTTCTCTGCCTCTACGGTAGAGGAAATCGGCAAGCGTGAAGATGATGAGCTGATCTTCTTGGCACAGGCCAAGACGACCCAGCACCTGCTGGTCTTCACAGACCTCGGCAATGTCATCTACCGTCCTGTCCATGAGTTGACAGATACCAAGTGGAAGGACATTGGAGAGCACTTGAGCCAAACAGTGACCAATTTTGACCAGCAGGAGCAGGTGCTCTATGCTGAGATTGTTGACCAATTTGACACGACGACCTACGTTGCCACCACGCAGTCAGGGCAAATCAAGCGGGTAGAGCGAAAAGAATTTACCCCTTGGCGAACCTACAAGTCTAAGTCAGTCAAGTTTGCCAAGCTCAAGGATGACACCGACCGTGTGGTGTCCCTCTCGCCAGTTGCCTTGGATGACATCATGGTCGTGACAACCAATGGCTACGCTCTGCGATTTAACGTCGAAGAAGTCCCAGTGATCGGCAGTAAGGCCGCAGGGGTTAAGGCCATCAACCTCAAGGACGGTGACCAAGTAGCCACAAGCTTTGTCGTGACCAGTAGCAGCATGTACCTCTTGACCCAGAGAGGTAGTCTCAAGCGGATGGCTGTCGCAGACATCCCAACCGCCAAGCGGGCAGGTCGAGGCCTTCAAGTCCTCCGTGAGCTCAAGACCAAACCTCACCGTGTCTTTGCGGCAGGCAGTGTCCAGTCAGAAGCTACAGAGCTAGATTTGTTTAGCACAGAAACCAGTCAGCAGACAGAAGTCTTGCAAGTAGTGGACCAAGCAGGCGCGACTTATACCATCAACCTAGCAGAGCTCGGTCAGTCCGAACGCACCAGCAACGGCAGCTTCATCTCGGACACGATTTCAGAGATTGGTGTGGCAAGAGCTAGTATGCTAAAATGAGGTCAAACATGATTCGCTTAGAGACGATTACCCCTGAGAATTGGCGAGTAGACCTAGCCGTTTCGGCTAATCAGTTATCTTTCGTTGCTCCTCGTGAAAGGATTTTAGCCAGAGCCTATGCCTATCGCGCAGAGCATAGCCGTGTGTTTATCATTTTTCATGATGATGTCCCTATCGGGATGGTACTCTACTATGATTACCCCAAAGGTCAGACCTATGAGCTTAGCCAATTTTTCATCGACGAAAGATACCAGGGACGAGGTTATGGGCGTCAAGCCATGTTACAGGTTTTTGATGTCATGCTAGCAGACGGTCGTTACCAGCAGGTTCGGCTATGCTACACAGCTGACAATCCAGCCACTAGGCGATTTTCTAACTCACTTGGTTTCCAAGCAACCTCTGAAGGAGATGATGAAGAGATTGTGATGGTGCGACCTTTAAGCTAACTGATTACTTCCATCTTCCGTAAGAGGCAAGATTTTTACTGAAATATGAACGGAGTATTTTATGAAAAAATTATCTCTCCTAGCCTTGGTAGGGCTAAGCCTGGCGGCTTGCGCTAATCAGCAGACTAGTCAGCCAGCACCCGCACAGACAGAGCGGGCAACAACTAGTATCGATTGGAGCAAGGCTGGTCCTGATGCTCAGAAACATCAGATTAGCTTTGCCGATGTCGAGCAGGCTGTTGCAGATGGTGCCGTTTTCTACGATGTCCGCTCGAAAGCAGAGTATGACTCAGGTAATTTTGGTATCACCGAGAGCTTTCCAATCACCGATATGGAAGCCGGAAAACTGCCAGACCTGCCTAAGGACACGCCGATTTATGTCCACTGCCTCAAAGGCATTCGCTCAGCACAGGCAACGAAAATCTTGCGTGACGCTGGTTTTATAACCATCTATGACATGGGCGGTCTGGTACATGTCGAGGCCATTGGTGGGCAACTGATTAAGCCGTAGAGAAATAGCAGAGCAGATAGGCTGTTGAAGGGACTAATCAAGCTTGTAAGCTCAGCTATTTTCCTGTAAAATAACCATAGAAAGGAAGTGAAACCATGAGTAAAAAGGATAAAAAAATTGACGTTCAGGTTACAGATGCTCAAGTAACTGTGGAAGGGCAGCAAGTTGAAGGGTTTGAGCTCGTTATTGGCAAACGTGTCATTGGGCGCATTGCAGAGCTGGATAATAAATTTGTTACCTTAAAAAATGATAAGGTTGATAGTTTTTTCAAAACGTTGGATTTGGCGATCACACACATTGTTGAAGAATACAACTTAAATCACTAAAAAATAGCTTAAAAGGCTTGCAATCAACAAGAAATTGTGGTAAACTGATTCTTGTTGTATGGGAAGATAGCGAAGAGGCTAAACGCGGCGGACTGTAAATCCGCTCCTTCGGGTTCGGGGGTTCGAATCCCTCTCTTCCCATTTTTTGGGGTATAGCCAAGCGGTAAGGCAACGGACTTTGACTCCGTCACTCGTTGGTTCGAATCCAGCTACCCCAGTCTTGGTCACGGTTCGC
This sequence comes from Streptococcus sp. E24BD, assembly GCF_041807825.1. Lineage (NCBI taxonomy): Bacteria > Bacillati > Bacillota > Bacilli > Lactobacillales > Streptococcaceae > Streptococcus > Streptococcus sp. E24BD. The sequence goes on from NZ_JBGTZB010000003.1 coordinate 63,438, forward strand.
CCAGCTGATTTTCAGCGACCTAGAGAAATATTTTTGTTGTCAAAGGTTAGTGCGAGCTAGCTTTTGTTGGAGGATTTTTTAGAATGAATGAATTTGAAGATTTGCTAAACAGTGTTAGCGAAGTGAACCCAGGTGATGTTGTCACTGCTGAAGTATTGACTGTTGATAATGGTCAAGCTAACCTTATCATTAGCGGTACAGGTGTTGAAGGTGTTTTGACACTCCGTGAATTGACAAATGACCGTAATGCAGACATCAACGACCTTGTTAAAGCTGGCGAAACACTCGAAGTGCTTGTTCTTCGTCAAGTTGTAGGTAAAGATACTGATACAGTGACTTTCCTCGTCTCTAAAAAACGTTTGGAAGCTCGTAAGGCTTGGGACAAATTGATTGGTCGTGAAGGTGAAGTGGTTAATGTTAAAGTGACACGCGCCGTTAAGGGTGGTCTTTCAGTTGAGTTTGAAGGACTTCGTGGATTTATTCCAGCGTCTATGATTGACAGCCGCTTTATCCGTAACACTGAAAAATTTGTTGGTCAAGAATTTGACGCAAAAATTAAAGAAGTTTCAGCTGCAGATAACCGTTTCATCTTGTCACGTCGTGATGTTGTTGAAGAAACAACGTCAGTAGCTCGTCAAGAAGCCTTCTCTAAACTGGAAGTTGGTTCAGTTGTTACTGGTAAGGTTGCTCGTTTAACAAGCTTTGGTGCCTTCGTTGAACTCGGAGGAGTTGACGGTTTGATTCACGTGACTGAATTGTCACACGAGCGCAACGTTTCTCCAAAATCAGTTGTAACTGTTGGTGAAGAAGTTGATGTTAAAGTTTTGGCGATTGATGAAGAAGCTGGTCGTGTGTCATTGTCACTTAAAGCAACAACCCCTGGACCTTGGGATGGCGTTGAGCAAAAACTTGCTACTGGTGATGTGATTGAAGGTCAAGTGAAACGTTTGACAGACTTCGGTGCTTTTGTTGAAGTGTTACCAGGTATTGACGGATTGGTTCACGTATCACAAATCTCACACAAACGCATCGAAAAACCAAAAGAAGTTCTTTCAGTTGGTCAAGAAGTAACTGTAAAAGTTCTTGAAGTTAATGCTGAAGCAGAGCGCGTATCATTGTCTATCAAGGCTCTTGAAGAGCGTTCTGGTGAAGATGGTGAAAAACGTCAGTCACGTTCACGTCGTCCACGCCGTGAGCAAAAACGTGACTTTGAATTACCAGAAACACAAACTGGTTTCTCTATGGCTGACTTGTTTGGCGATATTGAGTTCTAATTGATAAAAAATAAATAAACTAAAGTGAGTTTCAATTCAACGAAGCTCACTTTAGTTTTTTATGTTTATTTTTAGTATTAGATAAATTGCAAGAATAAGTGCAACAGTTATCCCAACTCATTTATGAGAGCTTCCGAGGGCATTCTGTAAGCCAAGCATTTTCGTGGTCGGTTATTGATGTCAAATAAGACTTTCGCCAATTGTCCATCAGAAATAGCAGCCAAATCGGTTTTCTTGGAGAAATATTCCCTCAGTAAACCATTGGCGTTCTCATTGCACCCTCTTTGCCAAGACGAATAGGAATCCGCAAAGTAAAAAGGAATGTCTAAGTTTTCCACCAAGGGATAACAGGCAAATTCCTTCCCCCTATCTGAAGTAAAGGTTTTAAAGGCTTCTTTTGGAAATAACGTCAGGAGTTGTTCGATGGCTGAAAACATGGATNGACCGAAAGTCTGACGGTCCTTAACTTCTTTAGGGCGTTTGGAAATCGGTGTTCCAATCATGAATTTCCCACGAGTTTCTCTGGGTTGTCGGCTTTTTCCTTTGCGACGTAAGACGTTGAGTTCTATGTCGATCAAGCCAGCATAGAGCCAGTTATAGATGGTCTTAAAAGCGACCATTGGCTTGTCTTCCAGCCGATAGCGACCGCAAATCTGTTCGGGAGACCAAGAGGCTCTCAAACCTTGTTCAATCTCCGCTTTTAACTCAGGGGTCAAACGAGACTGTCGTCCTTTTTGCTTAGCCTTTTGGTCAACATGTTTCTGGGCTAGGTCTGCGGAATAAGCAGCCGGACACCGTTCTAACTCTCTTGAGATGGTAGACTTATGGACGCCAAGTTTACTAGCAATTTGATGAGGTTTCAACCCTAATTCTAAATAAGTCTCTATCTTTATTCGCTCTTTTATGGTTCATGGGAGTAGCTCATAGGTTTCCTCGTGTTCTGGTAGTGTGGTTACGTACAGTTTACACGACAGAAACGCTATGAGTTTTTTTGTTGCACTATATTTTACAATTTATCAGTATTAAAAAAAGAAGCCCTAGAGGACTTCTTTTTGGAGACAATTTGGAGACAGTTCAAACCATTTTATCTCGTTTTAATATTTTATACAGTTGTTAAAATGCTGTTAGTTCAAATGAGTTAAGCTTAAGCTCTTAGTATCAGCTTTTTAGGATTAGAGGCTAAACTAGTCCACAGGACTAGTTTACTCCCACTCAACTGTTGCAGGTGGTTTGCTGGTGATGTCGTAGACGATGCGGTTAACATGGTCGACTTCGTTGACGATGCGGACAGAGATTTTTTGCAGGACATCCCACGGAATTTTAGCAAAGTCAGCGGTCATGCCGTCGATGGAGGTGATGGCACGGATAGCGATGGTGTAGTCATAAGTCCGACCATCTCCCATGACGCCAACAGAGCGGACACCGGTATTGACAGTGAAGTACTGCCAAATGTCACGATCAAGTCCTGCCTTGGAAATCTCCTCACGCAGGATAGCGTCGGATTCACGGACGGTCTCAAGTTTTTCCTCGGTAATTTCCCCCATGACACGGATGGCAAGACCTGGTCCTGGGAATGGTTGCCGCCAGACAATCTCATCAGGCATACCAAGAGCGGTTCCCAAGGCACGGACTTCATCTTTGAAGAGGGTGTTGAGGGGTTCAATCAGCTCAAACTGCATGTCTTCGGGTAGACCGCCAACGTTGTGGTGGCTCTTGATGGTCTGAGCCGTTTCAGTTCCAGACTCGATGATGTCCGTGTAGAGTGTTCCTTGGGCGAGGAACTTGACATCCTTGAGCTTGCTAGCTTCATCATCAAAGACATAGACAAATTCGTTGCCGATAATCTTACGTTTTTGTTCTGGGTCAGAAATACCAGCCAACTTATCGAGGAAGCGTTTGGCAGCGTCAGCTTTAATAATCTTCAGTCCAAACTTGCCACCCAGCATGTCCATGACTTGGTCAGCTTCACCTTTTCGGAGCAGACCATGATCGACAAATATACAGGTCAGTTGGTCACCGATGGCGCGTTGCAAGAGGACCCCAACGACAGAGGAGTCAACGCCACCAGACAGTCCCAGTAGGACTTTTTTGTTGCCGACAGTGGCACGGATGTTCTCAATAGCCATGTCAATGAAGTTGTCCATAGACCAGTCCTGACGGGCTCCACAGATGGTAACTGCAAAGTTTTTCAGGATGTCATTTCCGTAGACAGAATGGCGCACCTCTGGATGGAATTGAATACCGTAAACCTTGATATCGTCATTTTCAATAGCGGCATAGGGACAGTCGGCAGAAACGGCTGTGCGAACGAACCCGTCTGGGATTTCCGTTACCGCATCACCGTGGCTCATAAGTACCAGTTGCTCCTCAGGCGTATTGCCAAAGAGAGCGGACATCTTGTCGTGCTGGAGTGGCGCTTGCCCGTACTCACGGTGACCAGCCTGCCCAGCAGGCACGACCTTCCCCCCAAAGGTTTGGGTAATCAACTGCATGCCGTAGCAGATACCGAGAATGGGAATGCCTAACTCGAAAATCTCAGGGTCGATGGTAAAACTGCCATCCTCGTAAACAGAGTTTGGACCACCAGATAGGATGATACCGATAGGCTTGATAGCACGCACCTCATCGGCAGAAATTTTGTGGCTAAGCAATTCCGAAAAGACACCGAACTCACGGATACGGCGAGTGATCAGCTGGTTGTACTGGCTACCGTAGTCGAGAACAATAATTTTTTGCACATCTGGGGTAGAAGTAGTGGTCATGGGCTTCCTTTCTATCAAAAAGCAATTATCCTCTCTATTTTACCATAGACAGCACTTTTTTTGTAGTAAAATATATAAAATCAGTTGGAACGTTTGTTCTAGGAATATTTATGTTATAATGAAAGGTGTCTAGCTATACCAATTAGCAAGTAAGGAGATAGCATGTTACCAGCTTATATGATCATCAGAGATGAGTTGAAAAAACAGGTAGATGAGAGAAAGTGGTCTGTTGGTGATCGTTTGCCTAGCGAACGTGATTTGGCAGAAGCATTTGGGGTGAGTCGGATGACCTTGCGTCAGGCGGTCACTCTACTCGTTGATGAAGGTGTTTTAGAGCGCCGTGTCGGATCTGGGACTTATGTTGCTAGCCGACGTGTACAGGAGAAGATGAGGGGGACGACTTCTTTCACTGAAATCGTGACCTCACAAGGGCGTTTACCATCCAGTCGCTTAATTTCCTATCAACGAAAGGTTGCTAGTGAGACGGAGTGTCAGCAGTTGGGCTTATCAGCTGGTGAGCAAGTCATTCGTATGGAGCGGGTACGCTATGCGGATAATCTACCTTTGGTTTATGAAGTTGCAAGCATTACTGAAAAGCTGATTAAGGGGGTTGACCGCAAGGACATCACGGAACATTTTTTCCAAACCTTAACCGCAAACGGCTATGCCATTGGCAAGAGCCAGCAGACTATCTATGCCAAAACGGCTAGCGAACGGGTAGCTAGCTATCTGGATGTGACCAAAGGACATGCGATTTTGGCACTGACTCAAGTGTCTTATTTCACTGATGGTCAGCCTTTCGAGTATGTCCGTAGTCAGTACGTTGGCGATCGGTTTGAGTTTTATTTGGAGAATAATTAATGACTAGTTTTGATTTATATCTTCCCCCAAAAGAAGAGCTTGTCTTGAATCCTAATGAGCTTAGTCTCTATCGTTATGATTTGCGTTATTTGTCTCTAGCCCCTCTACAACGTGTTACAGCAAATAGATTATCGGAAAAAATGTTTCAAGTGGTACAAGAAAATGGACTTTTAGAACGTTTAACAAATTCTGATAAGAAAGGTGATGTAGAGTATGTCGCAAGTTTGACTGATTATGCCAAGGACAAGTTGGCCAAAGGAGAGTGGGTTATTGGCACGCGTAAAGAAACAGGTACTCTTTATGGTGTCCTAAAAAATGCTCATACTGGGAAAATTGTTCATCAAGTTGACTTAGTTCCGAGTGAGATTGAGCAATTGGCACCTTTGACAGGTTTATCAGCTATTCAAGCTCAGTTGGGCCAGATTGTTAGACAGTTAGAAGATATTGCGGGTGTTCTTGCTCGTGTGGAACAAGGACAATATACCGATCGTTACGCAGGCTTTTTCACAGCTCGTCAACTTGTCATTGAAGCTCTAGTTTCTAGAAATGACGCCGTTAAGCAAAAATTGCTCATTTCAGCCATTGAACAGACAAATGAAACACGGTCTAGATTAATGTTGGCTCTACACCTTGATGTGACCAGTTACACGAATCCTAACTTATCTAATCGTGATAGTACTATTCTAGAATATCGGATTCCTCAAACAATTAATTACTTAAATGCCCTTGTTCAGTTGACAGTAATCACTTATACGGCTTTGGAAGAAATGGATGCTATTATAGCGTGTTTAACCAATTATAAAACCTTCGTCAAAGACATCTTCTTTACTCCTTACACAAATGACGGTCGTTGTTTAGCTTGGCAACTGGATAATTTTAGCAAGGGAAATAGTTCGTATTTTAGAAACTCATTTTCGGATGTGACGACAAATATTGAGAAAGTTATTGAAACAGCTACACAATTATCATTGGAGGATAGAAAGTTATGAGTGAAGTAATCATTAAGAAATGTTTAGAATTGACCTGTGAAAAAGAGGTTCATCAAACAGGTGCTTATTTTTGCGGTGAACACGAAAAAGGATTCAGGAGATCAAGAAAATTTATCGTAGGTAGCCTTTTAACCCTTGAAACGTCAGCTGTTTTATATAAATTAAACAATAAAGACAAACATTAGAAATGGAAACTATCATGACAGCAACCTACATCAACGTTATCGGAGCAGGCTTGGCGGGGTCTGAAGCGGCCTACCAGATTGCCAAGCGGGGCATTCCTGTCAAGCTCTATGAAATGCGTGGGGTCAAGGCAACGCCCCAGCACAAGACAGACAACTTTGCTGAGCTGGTCTGCTCGAACTCTCTGCGTGGGGACAGCTTGACCAACGCGGTTGGGCTCCTCAAGGAAGAAATGCGCCGTTTGGACTCGGTTATCCTGCGAGCAGCAGAAGCGACCCGTGTGCCTGCTGGCGGAGCGCTAGCTGTTGACCGCGAAGGCTTTTCAGCTCTTGTGACGGCAGAAGTGACCAACCACCCTCTGATTGAGGTCATTCGCGAAGAAATTACTGAGATTCCGACAGATGCCATCACGGTGATTGCGACGGGTCCATTGACCAGCGACAGCCTAGCGGCTAAGATTCACGATCTCAATGGTGGTGCTGGTTTTTACTTCTATGACGCGGCTGCTCCTATTATTGATAAAAATACCATCGACATGAGCAAGGTCTATCTCAAGAGCCGCTACGACAAGGGTGAGGCGGCTTACCTCAACTGCCCTATGACTAAGGAGGAGTTTCTAGCCTTCCATGAAGCATTGGTCACTGCTGAAGAGGCGCCACTCAACAGTTTTGAGAAGGAGAAGTACTTCGAGGGCTGTATGCCCATCGAAGTCATTGCCAAGCGGGGCATCAAGACCATGCTCTATGGCCCAATGAAACCAGTGGGCTTGGAGTATCCTGATGACTACGAGGGACCTCGAGATGGCGACTTCAAGACCCCTTATGCTGTTGTCCAGCTCCGTCAGGACAATGCAGCTGGCAGCCTCTACAATATCGTCGGTTTCCAAACCCATCTCAAGTGGGGGGAGCAGAAGAGGGTCTTCCAGATGATTCCAGGGCTGGAAAATGCCGAAATTGTCCGCTATGGGGTCATGCACCGCAATTCTTATATGGATTCGCCGACCCTTTTGGAGCAGACCTTCCGCTCTAAACTTCGTCCAAATGTCTTTTTCGCTGGGCAAATGACAGGCGTTGAAGGCTATGTCGAGTCAGCTGCCAGCGGTCTGGTGGCTGGTATCAACGCCGCTCGTCTCTTCAAGGGCGAAGAAGCCGTCATCTTCCCAGAGACGACGGCTATCGGTAGTTTGCCTTACTATGTGACCCATGCCGACAGCAAACATTTCCAACCCATGAATGTCAACTTTGGCATTATCAAGGAGCTGGAGGGCGAGCGTATTCGCGATAAAAAAGCCCGCTATGAGAAAATTGCGGAGCGAGCACTGAATGATTTGGACCGTTTTTTGACCGTTTAGGAGAAAGCCATGCGACTGCTAAGCCATTCAAAATGATGATAATCTTGATTTGGCAGTTTTAACGACACACCACAATACATCACCTTAAAAAAAGAAATAAATTCCCTCGAAGTGGCAAGACATCGAGGGAATTTTATGATTTCTATTTTTTCTGATTAAAGAAGTTTTGGAGATTTTTGCCGACATCACCAATCACTCTGCCAGCACCATCTGCAACCTTACCTAACTGATTGATGTTGTCACCGACGAGTTTCCCAGCCAGTCCTAGACCGTCTGCGATGACTTTTTGAAGCTGTTCTTGTTGAGCTTTGTCCTTGTCGACGAGGGCCTGGCTCTGGGCGATAACCTCCTCAGTTAGGTAAAAGACACGGATCACAGTTCCTTGTTGTGTCACCTTGGTCAAAAGGTTCGGCTTAGGGTCGTTATCAACAACGAGACCAACCGTTTTATTAGCCCAGTCTTTACGAGGCTCCGCGATGACTTTGGAAGCGGTAAATCCTTTTTTCTCCAGTAACTCGAGCACATCGTCTAACATCATACCTGCAAGGACTGGGAGGTCGACCTCTCCATCGCTTTGATCAATAATATCAGCATCAACGTAATAGAGGTTAATAATAGTGTTAGGGTGAAGACGACCGGCTTTTGGTTGCATATCAACAACTTCATTGGGGCGTTTATCTACCCAACGCTTGTCTGGTTTGACTAGGGTAATCACCACGTTAAAGCCTAATTTCTCGAGGGCATTTTTAGCTTGGTCGAGGTCTGTTCCGATAAACTGAGGAACGGTGATGAGTTCTTTATTGTGTTCATGATGGCGGTCGAGGGCTTTTTCGACATGGGGTTGAGCAAATTCAAGAGCCTGTGCAGCACCTAGAGCAAATTTTCCAACCTTTATAGCTCCTTTAATTACTTTTGGATTTATTATAGCCATAATCATCTCCTTTGCTTAGTTGTCGTTTTATTATAGCATGTTTTAGTAGCTTTCGCAAAAAAATAGAGCGGTTTCAATGAGTTGAAAATCCTGTGTAATGCTCTTCCATTTTCCCAAAAATAAACCTTACAATCCTGTAAGCGCACGGGCTAAGAGAGTGGGGTATAATAATAGTATCAAGAAACAAAGGGGTGTCATTATGCTACTACAAGTTAATCATTTGGAGAAGGTTTTTAAGACCCGATTTTCAAAAACGGAAGTTCGTGCCCTGCAAGATGTGGATTTTGCGGTTGAGGAGGGTGAGTTTATCTCCATCATGGGGGAGAGCGGGTCTGGGAAGACGACCTTGCTCAATATTCTAGCGACCTTGGACAAGCCAAGCAAGGGGCAGGTGGTGCTGAATGGTCAAGACATCACGCAGATTAAGGACAGCAAGCTCTCCGAGTTTCGCTTGAACAATCTGGGCTTTGTCTTCCAAGATTTTAACCTCCTGGACACCCTGTCGGTGCGGGACAACATTTATCTGCCGCTGGTGCTTAGTCGGACAGCGGTCAAGGAGATGGAGAGTCGACTCTCTCCCCTTGCTCCTAAGCTCCGCATCGCAGACCTTCTGGACAAGCGTCCTTTTGAACTGTCCGGTGGGCAGAAGCAGCGGGTGGCGATTGCAAGAAGTTTGATTACCCGTCCACAGCTGATTTTAGCGGACGAGCCGACTGCGGCGTTGGACTACCGCAATTCGGAAGACCTGCTCAATCTCTTTGAAGCCATCAACCGTGATGGGCAAACCATCCTCATGGTGACCCACTCCGCCAAGGCTGCCAGCCACGCCAAGCGGGTACTCTTTATCAAGGACGGCAGGATCTTCCATCAGATTTACCGAGGGCAACGCAGCAATGATGACTTTGCCAAGGACATCTCCCTCTCCATGTCAGCCCTCTTAGGAGGTGACTGAGATGTTTTATCTAAAATTAGCGCTCAATAACATCAAAAATGCTAAAGAAGCCTTTGGTCCATTTATCCTAGCTAGTCTAGTCCTCTACTTGCTTAATGGGTCAACGTTACTGGTGCTATTTAGTCCGATAGTGAAGACCATGCGTCAAGGCACCATCACATTGGCTTTAGCAACAATTGTTCTTAGCTTTTTTTCCGTCATTGTTGCCATTTATAGTTTTAATGTTCTCCTCAAGCAACGTAGTCGTGAGTTCGGACTCTATAACATGTTGGGCATGAACAAGAGACAGATTGGTCTTGTCGCTAGTTTGGAGCTGGTTGCCATCCTGCTCATTGTCCTAGGCCTTGGGAGCCTGTTGAGCAGTGGTTTTGCCCATGTGTTTTACCTCATCTTTATCCACCTGGTCAGAGGAAACCATCTTGATTTCAGCCTTTCATCGCTGGGTTTTCTGGCCAACAGCATGATTTTTTCAGGGATTTTTGCCCTATTGATGCTGATCGGGTGGAGTAGGGTCAGGTCCTCCTCACCCTTAGTGCTTTTTCAGACAGCAGAAAGTGGTGAACGTGAGCCCAAGGGCAATGCTTTTTTAGCCTTGCTCAGTCTGCTAGCCCTAGGTGGTGGGTATACCTTGTCTTTAACTTCTCATCAAGCGGAAGGGCTCTTGCTGCTTGGTCGCTTTTTTATCGCTGTGATCTTAGTCATCATCGGTACCTACCTCTTTTACATGTCTTTTATCGCTTGGTTTTTGAAACATCGCCGAGCTAATAAGACTTATTTCTACCAGCCCGAGCACTTCATCACGACTAGTCAGATGATTTTCCGCATGAAACAACATGCGACAGGGTTAGCCAATATTACCATGCTGGCCATCATGTCCTTTGTGACCATTGCCACCACAGTAGCCCTCCACACAGGCATGATAAGCAATCTGGATCGTCTCTACATCGATGACACCAATACTCAAATACGTTTCGTCGCTGAAGAGGAGGGACAAGGGCGAGCTGATTTTCAAAAGTATGTGCTGGATAAACTGCCAGAGCACAAGCCCTACATTAACTATCAAGTGACCATGTTTCCTGTTCAGCTAGGGCAGGGGCGGCAGTTTGTGGCGACAGCGGATGCGAGGTCAAACGGAGATGGCTTGGGTTTATCCTATCTCTATGTGGTTAGCTTAGAAGATTTTCGCAAGTTTGGTAATGAGGTCGCCGACTTGGCACCTGGTCAAGCCTATTTTTACCAGCCAAACGGCGCCAATCAGCTGGATAGTTTTGAGTTTCTGGGGTATCATCTGACGATTAAGGATAATCTTAAAACAGCTCGCTATTCTGACCTGCTTAACACCGTCTCATCGGTTCTGCTTGTAGTGGAAAATGCTCAGGTACGTGATGCTCTTTATCAAGCCCATACGAGTTTGAAAAATCCACCAATGCCCTTTGATTCGCGTTATCAGGTCTTTATGACCCTAACAGAAGAAGAGTTGCAAGACCTGAAAACGAGCAATGCTGATTTGCTTTCCCCTGATGGCGAACTCATCGCAACTGTCTTGACGAGGAAAGATTTTCACGAGGTGGCAATCGGGTTTACAGGTGGTTTCCTCTTTGTCGGTTTTCTCTTAGGCATCGCCTTTCTGCTTGGAGCTGCCCTGATTATTTACTACAAACAGTATAGCGAAGGGCACGAAGATAAGCGTTCTTATCGGATTTTACAGGAAGTTGGGATGTCTCGTCAAGACGTCAAAGGCACCATCAACTCTCAAGTTCTGACGGTCTTCTTTATGCCCTTGGTCATTGCTGTGCTTCATTTCTTACTAGCTCTGACCATGCTGAAACAGATGTTGGCACTTTTCGCTGTTCATTCGTCCGTGTTAATTTATACCGTCAGTGGGCTCGTTATCTTAGGTGTTATCGTGTTCTACTTTGCCATTTATAAACTGACCAGTAGAACCTATTACCGTATGATTGAAAGGTAACTGTTATGACCATTTCTTATCACGACCGTTTACGGGACTGTCGATGCTTATTTGCTCTTAGGAGGTGATTAAGGTGTTTTACTTAAAATTAGCAGTCAACAATATCAAAAATTCTCTCACTATCTACGCCCCCTTTTTACTGGCGAGTTTAGTGCTCTATACCCTGACTGGGTCAACGCTCCTCGTCCAGTTTAGTCCTGTAGTGAGGCAAATGAAGCATGGGACAACGGCAATGAGCCTAGCTATCACTATCTTGATGCTGTTCTCCATCATCATGTCCATTTACAGCTTCAACTTTCTCATCAAGCAACGGACGCGGGAGTTCGGGCTCTACAATATGCTAGGCATGCGAAAGGGGCAAGTTGCCCTGATTGCTAGCTTGGAGCTGATTCTTACCGCCCTTGCCTTGGTTGGCCTCGGTTCTCTGGTCAGCCTTGGGTTTTCAAATCTTTTTTACCTCTTATTTGCCAACATCACCCACTATAACCAGTTGCAGTTCCAACCGGGCTGGGCAGGGCTGGTTATCAATGCCCTCTTATTCCTTGGGATTTTTGGACTCTTGATGATTCTGTCTTGGATCAAGGTTGGCAAAACCTCTCCTCTGGTGCTCTTTCGCTCCAGCGAGGCTGGGGAGCGTGAACCTCGTGGCAATATCCTGCTGGCTCTCTTGAGTGTTCTCGCTCTGGGAGGTGGTTACGCCCTGTCTTTGACCTCTAGTAAGGTTGCGGCTCTAGCGGTTCTCTTTCGTTTCTTTGTGGCGGTGATCTTGGTCATCATCGGAACCTATCTCTTTTACATGGCCTTTGTGGCCTGGTTCCTCAAGCGTCGCCGTGCTAACAAGGCTTATTTCTACCAGCCTGAGCATTTTGTCAGCACTAGCCAGATGCTCTTTCGAATTAAACAACATGCGGTTGGATTAGCTAACATCACTCTTTTAGCGGTCATGTCCTTTGTGGCAATCGCAACGACCAGTTCTCTCTACGGGTCAGCGACTGGTCAGGTTAACCGCCTCTTTCCACGCAGTGCGACGGTGACCCTATCGGGAAATAGCAGAGCAGAGGTCGAAGCCGCCTATCAGACGCAGGTTGTTGACCAGCTCGGCTATGCTCCCAAAACCGCCATCCCTTATATGACTAGCCTTATCGGTGTTAACGTAGGGGCTGGTAAGCACTGGCAAGTGACTGCTGAGACCCTTCAAAACAAGAACATCAATGCTGCCCAGTTGTCCTTTGTGGTGCTGATGACCCAGGATGACTTTCGGGCTCTGGGCAATGACCTGCCTCAGCTCAAGAGCGGAGAAACCGCCTTTTGGCTTCAGAGGGAAGAAAGCCAGATTGAAACCATTGACTTTTTTGGGCGTTCCTACCGCAATGTTAAGAATTTCAAAGACGTGACGGTTCCTGTGACGGTTAACCTCTATAGTGCTGCTGTCTGGGTCTTTAGCAGTGATGAGGAGATGATGGATGCCCTGAATGCCTTTAACAGCGGCGGTGGTTTCCAAGTCGGTGGTGGCGAGTGGCTAGTAACCTACCCTGTTCATCTGGATTTGAATGCGGAAGAAGTAGCAACCCTAGCTGCAAACTCAGAGCTTGATTTACAGAGTAAAGAGGAGCATTTGTCCATGCTGCTGGCTGAAATGGGAGGCTTTGTCTTCACAGGCTTCCTCCTAGGCACGGCCTTCTTAGCAGGTGCTGCCTTGATTATCTACTACAAACAGTACAGCGAGGGTGTCGAGGACAAGAAATCCTATAAAATCCTACAAGAGGTTGGCATGAGTAAGGCATCCGTCAAAAAGACCATCAATTCACAGGTTTTAGCCGTCTTTTTCATGCCGATTGTGATGGCGATTATCCATTTCTTGGTCGCCTTAACCATGATTAAACAGATGCTCTTGCTTTTTGGAGTAACCGATACGGTGATCGTTTATCAGATTAGCGGTCTAGCCATTCTTGTGATTCTAGTGATTTACTTTGCCATCTACAAGCTGACCAGCAGGGTCTACTATGGCATGATTGAGAGGTAAATCGTGAGAAAAGTTTTTTTGGGAATCCTTGGAACACTTGTTATCCTTGCGACGGTGGGGCTGGGCATGTTAGCTTACTTCGGACCTCGTTACAACATCTATCTACTGCCACCGAGTCCAACAAGCTATGGCTTAGCAGGTCTGGAGCAGATTGATCGCCTAGGGCTTTATGCTAGAGGTAAGGAGTGGCAGGCGATAAAAGCAGAGACTGCAGACCAGCTAAAAACCAGTACCTCCTACGAGGAGAGTTTAGCTCTGCTCAAGCCTGCCCTTGCTGTCGCAGGAGGCAAGCACAGCTTTATTCTGAAACAGGAAAAGGTCAGTCAGTCGAGCTCTGTTATGCCCAGCAGTCAAGTCTTGTCAGGGGATATTCTCTACCTCAAATTACCAGAATGGGTCAGCCTTGATCCCACAAGTTCTCAAGAGTACGCTAAAACCGTACGAGATGCCTTAGCGGCACAAGACTATCAGGGACTGATTCTTGACTTGCAGGACAATGGTGGCGGAGACATGAGCCCCATGTTGTTGGGGCTGTCGCCAGTCTTGCCAGACGGTCAGCTCTTTAGCTTTGAAGATAGGGATGGGCAACGTCAGTCGATCAACTTAGCGGGGAATCGTCTCAGCAACGGACAGACCTTTGACCTCGGTCAGGTCAAGAAGCTTGATGTACCCGTTGCAGTTCTGATAAACGAAAAGACAGGCAGTTCTGGTGAGATTACAGCCATGAGTTTTCAGGGTCTGGACAGGGCACGCTTTTTCGGTCAAGCCACAGCTGGCTATACCACAGGCAATTTACCCGTCTATCTCTATGACGGGGCTAGTCTGGTTATCACGACCAGTAAATTGGTCAACCGCAAAGGGCAAACCTATGACAACGCTCCTATCCAGCCTGATGTTCTGACCGATAAGGCGCAAGAAGAAGCCGTAAAGTGGCTGGAAAAACAGAATGAAAAAGGACAGTAAAAAGTGGCTTCTAGCCACTTTTTCAGCTATAATAAACTTATGACACAACCTAAACTTTACATTATCGAAGACGATGCGACCATTGTTGGTCTGTTAAAAAAGCATTTTAGCCAATCTTATCAGGTGCAGGAGGTGCAAGATTTCCGAGATGTTCTGACGGAGTTGACAGCTTTTTCGCCTGATTTGATTTTGATGGATATCGGTCTGCCTTATTTTAATGGGTTCTACTGGACGGAGCGGATTCGACAGACCATGACTGTACCGATCATTTTTATCTCCAGTAAGGACGATGAGGTCAGTGCGGTAACCGCCATGACGACTGGGGCGGATGATTTTATCAGCAAGCCCTTTTCGCTAGCGGTTTTGGAGGCCAAGTTGGCCGCTGTCCTGCGCCGTGTTCAGCAATTTGACAGCGGTCATCGGCAGTTTGAGGGCTTCACGCTCAGCCTCGACGGGCTCCTCACCAGTCCCACAGGGCAGATCCAGCTCAGTCCGACCGAGACCAAGCTCCTAGATCTGCTATTTGAAAAAGCCCACCAAACCGTGACCAAAGAGGCCCTGCTAGACAAACTGTGGGAGGGCGGCGACTTTATCGACCAGAATACGCTTAGTGTCAACATGACCCGCTTGCGCAAGAAGTTGCGTGACGTGGACTTTGACCGTATCGTCACCATCCGTGGGGAGGGCTACCGCCTATGCTGAGAGACTTTTTTCGTGAATACCGCTGGCTCTACCTGACCGTCGGCCTCACCATTGCTCTCTTTCTCGGTCAGTTCTCCCTTTACGGCCTGCCCATGAGCTATTTTCTCTTTAGCCTCTGGTTGGTGCTGCTCATTTTGGCTGGTCTTAGCACCTTTCTTTTCCTGTCTTTTCGGCGGAAAATGCTGGCGCTGGCGCACTATGATCGAGAGATCTTGCAGGATTTATCAGAGCCTAGTGAGCGCGCCTTTCTCACCCTCTTAGCAGAGCAGGCTCAAACCTATGAGGAGGAGCAGAGTCAGCTGACCCAAAGGGATACCCAGCGACAAGCCATCATCAAGATGTGGTCCCATCAGATGAAAATCCCCCTGTCAGCTCTGTCTCTCATGGTACAGACTGACCAGCTTAACCCACAAGATGTCCAACTTCAGCTCCACCACTTGGACACCTATCTGGCTAACTTGCTTAACTACCTCAAGCTAAGCAAGCAACAACTAGATTTTCGTTTTGCTCGTGTCGATGTGAGACAAGTGATAGTTGATTTGGTTAAGGCCTATCGGGTTCAGTTCCTTAGTCAGGAGATTTGCGTGGCCATCGAGGGAGACTGGCAGCTCGACACGGATAAAAAATGGTTCAGCTTTGCCATTGAACAGCTCCTCAGCAACGCCCTCAAGTACAACAAACCAGGCGGTGCTGTTACTATCAGCCTGTCAGAAAAAGGGCTGGTTATCAGCGATACGGGCTTGGGAATTCTGCCAGAAGACCTACCACGCCTAGGGCAGGAGGGCTTCACAGGCTACAATGGTCATGAGTACCAAAAGGCGACAGGCTTCGGACTTTACATGACCAAGACCATCCTGACCCAGCTGGAGCTTGAGCTGACGATTACCAGCCAAGTCGGTGAGGGAACCGTTGTGACAATTAGTAAATCCTAAGATTTTGGAAATAATTTTATACATAATTTAATTTATGTAAATTTCCGAGATTAAAAACAAATAGTGATAAAAAACTGCTTGCAACTGTGATGGTTAGAGGCAGTTTTTTGCTCAGTTGATAGGCTGATGTGCCTCATCTTGGTTTTTCAGTCAACTTGTGCTATACTAAACCTATGCTGTCAGGAATTATTAACTTAAAAAAAGAGGCTGGGATGACCAGCCATGACGCGGTCTTTAAGCTCCGCAAGATTCTGCATGAAAAGAAAATCGGTCACGGTGGAACGCTTGACCCAGATGTGGTCGGAGTGCTTCCAATCGCAGTTGGTAAGGCGACCCGTGTTATCGAGTACATGACGGATTCTGGTAAGGTTTACGAGGGTGAGATTACTCTGGGCTACTCAACCACGACAGAGGATGCGAGTGGTAGCATCCTTGAACGAACCCCTGTTCCAATAGATGTGACTGAAGTCGTCATCGACCAAGCCATGGCGAGTTTCATCGGACAAATCACCCAGATACCACCTATGTATTCGGCAGTCAAGGTCAATGGACGCAAGCTCTATGAGTACGCTAGGGCAGGTGAAGCTGTTGAGCGTCCCAAGCGCCAGGTGACCATTACTGACTTTAAGCGAACTAGCCCCTTGCTCAGTGACGGTGACTGCCTACGGTTTAATTTTCGTGTCGCCTGTAGCAAGGGAACCTATGTCCGCACACTAGCAGTTGACCTAGGCGCAAAACTAGGTTTGGCGAGCCACATGTCCGCCCTTTGCCGCACAGCTTCTGCAGGTCTTGACCTATCGTCCGCTCAGTCTCTTGGAGAAATAGCAGAGCTGGTTGAGCGAGGAGATTGGTCATTTTTGTTACCAATCGAGTACGGGGTTTTAGATTTACCACGTCATGACGTCACTGACGAAGAGGCGGCAGAACTCTCCCACGGTCGTTTTGTCCAGTTAGAACGGACAGAAGACCTATTAGCGGCCTTTCACGATAACCAGGTTCTGGCCATACTTGAACGGCGGCATGGTATCTATAAACCTAAAAAAGTGCTACTTTGACAACTGGTCTGATGGGCTAAGGTGTAACATGTCGATGACTTACTGAATTCTTTTGAGTAATGGCTTCTCTTAACCTGATTAACACTCATGTTTTGATGAAATATTTAATAAATGAACAAGAGGTTGGCATGTTTTTCCAACCTCTTGTTCTGTCAGTTGATAAGCGAAAATAACTTTCAGAAAATCACAGTTTTCTATGCCAAACCATCTTGATTTATGGTAGAATAGTGATAGTGTAAAAAGAAGAGGATGATATGAACAAACAGAGACACCATCGCAAAACGAAACCCCTTGGGCTGATTATTGCCAACCGCTTGAACAGCCTCTTTTTTTTGGTGGTTTTCTTGATGACAGTGCTCTTGGCCAGACTGGTGGATATGCAGTTAATCAACAAAGCTTTTTACCTTGAAAAATTAGACCGAACCCAGGTTTATACGGTAAAAACATCTCATCCACGCGGTCAGATTTTTGATGCTAAAGGCCGTCCTCTGGTGCAAAATAATATCAAAGAAGTCGTTGCCTTTACCCGTACTAATAGTCAAACGGCAGCTGAACTCAAGGCGTTAGCAACGCAACTCGCACAGTTGGTGACGGTGACAGACACAACTGTAACGCGCAGGGACAAAGTTGATTATTATTTTGCGACCCAGGACAACTACCGTCAGGTGGTAGAAGGTTTACCAGAAGACCAGCTCTATGACAAGTACGGCAATCGCTTAAAAGAAGCGACCGTCTACCAGCATGCTGTTGATGCAGTGACAGATGAGCAGATTGATTTTTCAGCAGACGAATTAACTATCGTATCGCTTTTCAGCCAAATGAATGCGACACCTGCCTTTGACACGGTTTCTCTCCGAACAGGCGACCTGTCTGCGGAGCAGATTGCGCAGATTTCAGCTGACAAGTCGTTGGATGGGTTGTCTATTCGAGCTGACTGGGATAGGCAACCCACTTCAAATAGTTTGACTCCACTATTGGGGCAGGTCTCTAGTCGACAGACTGGTTTACCTGCGGAAGAAGCTAAAAGCTATCTGGAAAAAGGCTACTCACTCAATGATCGTGTCGGCACCAGCTATTTGGAAAAATACTATGAGCCTGAACTTCAGGGAACCAAAACCAACAGAACAATTAAGCTGGACAAAGACAACACAATTGTATCAGATGAACTCACCCAAGTTGGGGAGCCAGGAAAAAACCTCAAGCTAACGGTTGACTTAGCCTTTCAAGAAGGGGTCGAAAAAATCCTTGAGCAATCCTTTCAAGCGCAGCTCACATCAGGGACGGCAATCCATTCAGAAGGGATGTATGCTGTTGCACTGAACCCGCAAACGGGTGCTATTCTTGCTATGGCTGGTATTGAGCACGATACCGAAACAGGTCAGGTCACAAAAGATGCCCTAGGCACTATTACGAAAGTCTTTACACCAGGTTCGGTTGTCAAAGGAGCGGTGCTTGCTGCGGGCTGGCAAAATGGCGTGATTGCAGGTAATCAAGTTCTGACAGACCAGCCTATCCAGCTAGCTGCATCAAAACCAATTACCTCTTGGTTTACGAGCAGTGTCGGCAGTATGCCTCTTTCTGCGATTCAGGCTCTAGAATACTCGTCAAACACCTATATGGTACAGATCGCACTCAAATTGATGGGTCAAGATTATGTGCCAGCTATTCTATTGCCCCAAACCTATGAGGTCGCTATGGCTAAACTTCGTGAGACTTTTGCGCAATTTGGCATGGGGGCAGCGACAGGTGTTGATTTGGTTGGTGAATCAACAGGCTATGTCCCAGAAGATTATGACCCTGCTAATGTATTGACAGAAAGTTTTGGGCAGTTTGATAACTACACCCCTTTGCAGCTAGCTCAGTATGTCTCGACGGTTGCCAACGGTGGGCGCCGCATCGCACCTCACCTCGTTGAAGGCTTATATAGCAGTCAAGACCCTACACAGTTAGGTGACTTAGTACAAGCTATTGAACCTCAGGTCTTAAATACCATTGCGATTAGCGATGAGGAACTAGGCATTATTCAGTCGGGCTTCTATCAAGTGGTTCACGGCAATGCCGCTTTTACAACAGGTGGTGAACTAAGTCGCGGGACATCAGCAGATATTGCGGCTAAGACTGGTACAGCTGAAACCTTTGTCACCAAAAATGGTCAGACGATTAACACCTATAATTTTAATGTCATTGCCTACACCCCAAGCAGTGAGCCAGAGTTTGCTGTGGCAGTTGTCTACCCCCACAGTACAGAGACAAATTCTCTAGTCAGCCTAAGGGCTGCAAAAGAGATTATCAATCTCTATGAAAGCATGAAGTAAAGGAGTACCTGTGTTATATCCTACGCCAATAGCCAAGTTGATTGACAGTTTTTCAAAGTTGCCGGGGATTGGCATCAAAACAGCGACCCGTTTGGCTTTTTACACCTTGTCCATGTCGGATGAGGATGTCAACGAATTTGCTAAAAATCTCCTATCTGCTAAACGGGAACTGGCTTATTGCTCTGTTTGTGGCAATCTGACAGATGACGACCCCTGTGCCATCTGTCAGGACGAGACTAGAGATTCATCGCTTATCCTCGTTGTTGAGGAGAGTAAGGATGTGTCTGCTATGGAAAAAATCCAAGAATACCGTGGACTTTACCATGTCCTGCATGGGTTAATTTCCCCCATGAATGGGATTGGTCCTGATGACATCAATCTCAAGTCCCTTATCAGTCGCCTGATGGACAGTCAGGTAGAAGAAATCATTATTGCGACCAATGCGACGGCAGATGGCGAAGCGACAGCCATGTACCTGTCCCGTATCTTGAAACCAGCAGGTCTCAAAGTCACTCGTCTGGCAAGAGGACTTGCTGTTGGTAGTGACATTGAGTACGCCGACGAGCTGACGTTGCTCAAAGCCATTGAAAATCGGACAGAAGTGTAAGGAGCTGTCTTCCAATAGCTATACCGAAAAAAAAGAAATGAGGAAATCCTATGTCAAAACAAGTGCTAATTTTACTGTACGGTGGGCGGTCAGCGGAGCGTGAGGTGTCTGTCCTGTCGGCAGAGAGTATTATGCGGGCGGTCAACTATGACAAATTTGTGGTGAAGACGTATTTTATCAGTCAAGCAGGTGATTTTATCAAGACGCAGGAGTTTACGACGACGCCATCTGCTGAAGAGAAGCTGATGACCAATGCGACTATGGGCGACAGCTCTGCTATTGCTCCAAGCAGTATCTACGAGGAGGGGGCGGTGGTCTTTCCTGCTCTGCACGGCCCGATGGGTGAGGACGGTTCTATTCAAGGCTTCCTTGAAGTTTTGCGCCTGCCTTATGTGGGGACCAATATCTTGTCGTCTAGTGTCGCTATGGACAAGATCACGACCAAGCATGTGCTGGCCACAGCAGGCATTCCACAGGTGGCCTTTGTGGCGGTCATTGAGGGGCAGGAGCTGGAGGCCAAGATTGCTGAAATTGAGGCGAACCTGACCTATCCTGTCTTTGTTAAGCCTGCCAATATGGGCTCATCCGTCGGGATTTCAAAGGCAGATGACCAAGCTGGTCTGCGTAAAGCTTTGGAACTGGCTTTCCAGTACGACAGCCGTGTGCTGGTTGAGCAAGGCGTTGTGGCACGGGAAATTGAGGTCGGTCTCTTGGGTAATGCGGATGTGAAAACAACCGAAGCAGGTGAAGTGGTGAAGGATGTGGCCTTCTACGATTACGAGGCCAAGTACATTGACAACAGAATTACCATGGCGATTCCAGCGGACATTCCAGTAGATGTCATGGCGACCATGCGCGACTACGCTGCCCAAGCTTTTCGTGCCATCGGCGGTTGTGGGCTATCACGTTGTGATTTCTTCCTGACAGAAGATGGCGCCATCTACCTCAATGAGCTCAACACCATGCCAGGCTTTACCCAATTCTCCATGTTCCCGCTCTTGTGGGACAACATGGGGCTAAAGTACCCAGATTTGATTGAAGAATTGGTACGACTAGCCAAAGAGATGTTTTACAAGCGTGAAGGGCACTTATTATAAGTAAAGGAAGAGAGGTGGGTACAAAAGTCCTTGCCTCTCCATTTGCTTTTGAGTGCTTCAAGGCGTGGCGGGAAATAGTGAGAGTGGGACAAAAATCGGTAATTCGTCAGAATTCGATGAGTTTGTTATCCCACCTCCGCACAGTTGAGTAGGTCTGAAAAAGCTGATGAAATAAGCGAATTAGAGCCCACTCAATCACTGCGCCTTGCTTGAAAATTAAAAATCACTTGAAAGGTTAGGATTTTTGTCCCACTCTCTTTTTGTGGTATAATGGTAAAATAATTTGCTTTTTCAGATAAGATATCAAGGAATAGAAACGGATGGAGGAAAGATGTTTTTAGCAATCGAAGAAATGAAGCAAAATAAGCTACGCTATGGCTTGATATTGGGGCTCTTGGTTTTGGTAGCCTATCTGGTCTTTTTCCTGACAGGATTGGCTTACGGTCTGATGCAGCAGAACCGATCAGCCGTTGACAAATGGCAGGCGGACACGATTTTTCTGTCAACAGAGGCGAATAAATTACTGGCACCATCAATAATTGATGAGGCATTAGTGGACCAAGTTAAAGCCGAAGAGAAGGCCTCACTCTTTTTCCGGTCGGGTGTTGCCTGGGCAGAAAAAAATCAAGTCAGCAATGAAGATAAGGAGCGGGTAGCCGTTTTTGGTGTCGATGCATCAACCTTTTTGATGCCTTCTATTATTGAGGGGCGGGGATTTGAAAAGGAAAATGAGGCAGTCGTTGCCCTGGAATTGCTAGAGGAGCTGGGCTTGTCGATTGGTGATCAGTTAGCCTTGGGCGAGAGCGAAAAAGAGTTGACCGTCGTGGGAACGACAAATCGCGCAACCTACAGTGTGGCGCCTGTGCTCTATCTCTCTCAAGAAACGTTTAAAAATATTTACCAGAAGGGGCAACCGATGAACCTAGCCAGTGCGATTGTGGTCAGGGGAGAAGTGACCAGCTATCCTGAGGATAGTCTTGAACAGCTTGACATACCAGCGTTTATTGATAAGCTCCCAGGATACACGGCACAGAACTTGACCTTTGCCTTTATGATTGGGTTTTTGGTGGTTATTGCAGCAGTCGTTATCGGCATTTTTATCTTTGTCTTGACAACGCAAAAGGCAGCGATTTTTGGACTGATGAAGATTCAAGGCTTGTCAACGCCTTATATCGCAAACTCTGTACTAGGGCAAACCTTGATCTTGGCTGGTTTAGGAACAGGTATTGGACTTGGATTAACTCTTCTGTCTTCCCTAGTTTTACCCTCGGCGGTTCCTTTTGAGCATAACTGGCTCTTTTACAGCGGCATTTCAGGGGGCTTGATTCTCTTTGCTCTGCTAGGGGCACTCTTCTCGGTCGGTGCTATCGTTAAGGTGGATCCGCTGGAGCATATTGGGTAGGAGGTTGACATGACTATTTTAAGATTAACAGCTGTTAGTAAAAGTTTTCAGGATGGTGATAGCACCATTGAGGCACTAAAACCAACAGACTTTGACATAGCTGCAGGAGAGTTTATCGCTATTATTGGTCCGTCTGGCTCTGGCAAAAGTACTTTATTAACCTTAGCTGGAGGATTGCAAACACCAACAGCTGGTCAAATCTTGATCAACGGAACAGATTACTCCCAGCTTCCTGAAAAGGAGCGGGCTCGCTTACGTTTTCAAGATATTGGCTTTGTTCTTCAATCGTCCAATCTCATTCCATTTCTGTCGGTGGAGAAGCAGTTGGATTTGGTTGATCGGATAAATGGCAGAGCTGACAAAAAGAGACAGCTTGAGTTACTTGAGGAGCTAGGGATTGAGCACTTGGTTAAAAAGTTTCCCAAAGAGCTCTCAGGCGGCCAGCGGCAGCGAGTTGCCATTGCACGCGCGCTCTACAATGACCCAGCTCTGCTATTAGCAGACGAACCGACAGCCAGCCTCGATACTGACCGAGCCGTTGAGGTTGTTGAACTACTGGCTAAAGAGTGCAAGGAACGTCAAAAAGCGGTTATCATGGTAACCCACGATCATCGCATGACGACCTATTGCGATAAGGTTTATGAGATGCTTGATGGCGTCTTGCGTCAAGTTGAGAAAGACAAATCTTCAGTATTATAGTATAATAGAGAGTGCATGGCACTCTTTTTTGAGGAGGAGCTGAAAGATGTTGAATTTTATCTGGTTTATCCTCACACGCCTGTTCCCGTTTCATTTGCTCACGATTCTGCTAATGGGAATCGCTAGCTTTGAAGAGTGATCGTGGAGGTGACAGCACCCTGTCGTTTTGCTCGGTATGCTGTTATCGCACGCTTAGTTGCATCCTATTTGTTACCTTGGTTTTTATGGTCTGGTCTATTTAGTGATTGGGTATCTCATCAGCTTTTTAATGGGAAATGAAAAGGCACCCCTTTTCTGTACAATTTTTATAAAGTGTTTTTGTTAAGCGATAACTCGCTTAACCATAGGTGTTTGGTAATCGAGACTACCGTGAATGCGATGATGGTTCCACGAGTGGACATAGTCCTTGGTTTTAAGGGTTAGTTCTTCTAGTGACTGGCAGGTCTCCTGGTTGATAAACTCCAGTTTGAAAGAGCGGTAGGTGCTCTCAGCGACGGCATTATCATAGGGACAGCCC